>JALYWZ010000129.1 GCA_030852505.1 Myxococcota bacterium
GCGCTCGCGGCCGAGCACCTGATCGAGCTCGGGCACGTGCCGGCCATGCTCTTGCCGCGCCGGCCGGCGCCGAGCGTCGCCGAGCGTCTGGCAGGGTTTCGCGCCGCTTTCGAGCGCCACGAGCTCGCGTTCGAGAAGTCAACGCACGTGGTCGACACCGAGGCCTTCACCTTCGAGGCGGCCTACGAGGCCACGCAGCGCGCGCTCTCGAAGAAGAATCAGCTCACGGCGCTGTTCTGCCCGAACGACGAGATGGCGGCCGGAGCGCTGCGCGCCGCCCACGAGAGCGGCCGTCCGGTGCCGCGCGACTTCAGCGTCGTCGGCTTCGACGACATCGTGATGAGCAAGTACACCGATCCGCCGCTCACCACGATCAGCGTGGTCAAGGAGCACCTGGGGCGGCGCGCGATGGCGCGGCTGATCGAGCTCGTCGAAAAGCTGGACCAGGCGGCGAAGGTCGAGCTCGCGCCGGTGGATCTGGTGCTGCGCGGCAGTACCGGGCGAGCTCCTCAGCGCCGCGCCCGCCGCTGAGCGCGCTTCAAACGCGCGGCGAAGCAACGCCGCAAGCCTCGAGCAAACGCTCGATCCGGATCGTGGCCAGGCACTGAACGGTGTCGGCGCCGCCGTAATAAACCTTCACCTCGCCGTCGTCTTCGAGCACCGCGCCCGACGTGAACACCACGCTCGGCGTCTGTCCGACGAGCTCGTAGGGCTCCTCCGGCTCGAGGATCGCCTCCTCGCTGCGGCCGATCACCCGCGATGGGTCGTCGAGGGCTAGCAGGCACACGCCGAGCTGATACACGTAGTGCTGCGCGCACTGCGTGCGCACGCCGTGAAAAATCGTGAGCCAGCCGTGCTCGGTGCGGATTGGCACGGCTCCCGGCCCGATCTTGGTCCAGGCCCAGCGCACGTCGCGGTTCCTGAGCACGCACCGGGCCTTGCCCCAGAAAATCAGGTCGGGCGAATAGCTCACCCACATGTCCCCGAACGCCCCGCCGGTGTTCGGCCGCTCGAGCCGGGCGTAGAGGCCGTTGATCTTCTCGGGAAACAGCGCGCCGTTGCGGTTGTCGGTCGCCGAGACGTGCCCCAGCCACTCGAAACTCGAAAAGTCGCTGGTGGAGAGCAAGCTCAGCCGGCAGCCGTGCGAGCTGTGCGCGGCGTGCATCAGGTAGTACGTGCCGTCGAGGTACGTGATGCGCGGGTCGTAGTACATGCCCGCCGTGTACTCGGCGAACTCGGGATCGTCGTGTGGCAGCTCGGCCGGCCCCGGGCGGGGGACCCAGCAGAGGCCGTCGGCGCTTTCGGCGATCCAGATCCGGTTACGCAGCGCTGCGTCCTCGACCCGGCACGCCATCACGTAGCGGCCTCCGGCCTTGATCACGCCCGAGTTGAAGACCCGCTTGATGCCGGAGCCTTCGGGAAAGTCTTTGCCGGTGAGTACGGGGTTGCCCGGATAGCGCTTCAGCTGAAACAAGCCGGGCTCCGATCGGCGCGGACTCGCGGCCCTACTCGACCCAGCGAGCCAGCACGCAGGTGATGTTGTCCGGACCGCCGCTCTCGTTGGCGGTCTCGATCAGGCGCTGCGTCGCGGCCGTCAAATCGCCGTGCTTCATCACCGTGTCCAGCAGGCGCTGATCGTTGACCGGCCCGCACAGCCCGTCGCTGCACAACAGCAGGATGTCACCGACGCGGGGCGACTCGAAGCGCGTGTCGACCTTGACCGTATCCTTCATCCCGAGCGCGCGCACGATCACGTTCTTGTGCGGGAAGTTCGCGATCTCCTCTTCGGTCAGGCGCTTCATGCGCTTGTAGTCGTTGAGGAGGCTGTGGTCTTCGGTCAGAAGCTCGATCCGGCCGTCGCGGATCCGGTACACGCGGCTGTCGCCGACGTGCGCGATGTAGATGCCGTCTTCGACCGCGAACAGCGCGGCGAGCGTCGTGCCCATGCCGCGTTGCTTGGCGTTGCGCTGCGCCTGCTCGTAGATGCGCAGGTTGCACAGCTTGATGCCGGTGATCAGCCGGTTCTCTTCGTAGCCCTTGGCCCGGTCCATCTTGTAGGGCCAGGTGCGCTCGGGATCTTCCGACGTGTCGGCGAAGAACTGCTCGAGCGTGTCGACCGCCATCTTCGACGCGATCTCGCCCGAAGAATGGCCGCCCATGCCGTCGGCGACGACGTACAGCCCGTACTCCGCCAGGATCGCGAAGTTGTCTTCGTTGTGGCTGCGCTTACGCCCGACGTCCGTCTGACCGGCGACTTCGATCCTGAGAGGGCGACTCATTGCCTGATGTCGAAAAGCGCGAAGGCCTCATTTTCCCGATCGCCCCCGAGTTTGTCAACGTCATTCCCCGCGGTGGGCCCGGGCTTTCGGCCCTGGCCTGGGCGCTTGTTCTCTCTTCGGGACGAGGCGGCGCGTCACACGGGCTTGTCGATGCGCTGGACGTCGCCGTCCCTCGAGACGAGGAGAACGTCGCAGCGGCCGCAGAACAGGCCGGTTTCGACCACCCCGGGGATGGTGCGGAGCTCGCTGTCGAGCTCTGCTGGCCGGTGAATCAGGCCGGTCCGAAGGTCGTACACGTAGTTTCCGGAGTCGGTCCGGAACGGCTCGCTCCCGGCCATCCGTAACTTCGGCTCCCCGTGGATCGCGAGGAGGAAGTGCGTCTCGCGGTGGGCGAACGGCAGGACCTCGACCGGCACCGCGAAGCGCTCGCCCAGGCGCCGGCTGAGCTTCGAGTCGTCGACCACGATCGCGTTCTTGCGCGCCGCGAAGTTCACGATCTTCTCGCGCGTGTGCGCGCCACCGCCGCCCTTGATCAGGTCGAGCTCGTCGCTCACCTCGTCGGCGCCGTCCACGCACAGGAGCACGTCCCAGGGGCCGTCGTCCCCGAGCAACGGGATACCGAGGCTCGTCGCGAGCTCGCGGCTCTTCTGGCTGGTGGGGACGCCCTGGTAGGCGCGCCCTTGCTTTACCAGCTCGGCCACGCCCTCGATGAAGTAGCGCACCGTGGAACCGGTGCCGAGCCCGATCACTCCCGATTCCGGCAGCAGCGCGAGCGCTGCGCGCGCCGCGAGCTTCTTGCTGCGCTCGTCCGACATTGGCGCGGCCAGCATAGCTCGCTCGCCCCGGCTTGCCAGTTCTGGCTTGCCCTGCGTTCTGGTGACAGGCGCGAAGGGCGGCATTCGAGGATCGAGAGCAGTCCGCGCCGGCCTCGCCGGAGCTCGCGTTGGCTCTTGGCCGCGAGAGCCGATCGTGATCTGCTCGTGCCAAGATTTCCAAGGCCTGTTTCCGATGCCCGAGCTGCCCGAGGTCGAAGTCACGCGCCGCCAGATCGAAAAGGTGCTGGTCGGACGCACCGTGCGCGGCGTCGTGACCACGAAGAAGAGCTACTTCTTCATCACGCCTCCGGGCGAGCTCCGCACGCGCCTCGTCGGTCGTCGGGTCGTCGCGCTGAACCGCCACGGAAAATACCTGGTGGCGGAGCTCGACGACGGTTCGCGCCTGCTCCTGCACCTCGGCATGACGGGGCAGCTGTTCGCCGCCGGGGCGAGGAGCCCGCGGCTGCTCTCCGCGGAACGCCGAGCCACGCTCTCACCCGAAAAGGCCGCCGCCTTCGAGCCCGACCAGCACACGCATTTGGTTCTGAGCTTCGACGAACCGGGGCCGAACCTTTACTTTCGCGACGTGCGCAAGTTCGGCAAGGTCGCGTGGATCGCGCGCGGCAAGCCTAACGACCGCCTCGAGAAGCTCGGCATCGACGCGCTCGAAGCGACGGGCGACGCGCTCTACGACGCGACCCGGACCCGCGCGCTGGCGATCAAGAGCGTGCTGCTCGATCAGAGCGTGCTCGCCGGAGTCGGCAACATCTACGCCGACGAGGCGCTGTTTCTCGCCAGGATCAAGAGCACCCGCCGCGCCCGCTCGCTGTCACGCGAAGAGTGCGGTCGCCTCGCAGCCGCCGTGCGCAAGGTGCTGCGCCGCTCGATCACGCGCGGCGGCTCGAGCATCGACGACTACGTCCGCCCCGACGGCAGCGACGGCGGCTATCAAACCGAGTGCTTCGTCTACGGACGCACCGGGGAGCCGTGCCGGACCTGCAAAGCACCGATCCAACGCATCGTGCTGGGGCAGCGGTCGACGCATTTCTGTCCGGAGTGTCAGGGATGAAGTGAAGGGGAACGGCCGCGATGGGGGCGGGGAGCCCCCCGTGCCAATAACTGGTGAGACAGCGGCATCTGGAATTATCTGTACCGACCGAGGGCGGATGGAGTTCCGAAAGTGCCGAAACCGAAGACCAACCCGGAGACCGAAGTGGTCCCGACGCGACAGAACGACCGCCGGCAGCGACGCCGGTTCAGCGCCGAGGACAAGGCGCGCATCCTGGCGGAGGCCGACGCCTGCACGGAGCGCGGACAGCTCGGCGAGCTCTGCACCGCGAGGGCATCTACAGCTCCCACCTGACCAACTGGCGCGCGCAGCTCAAGTGTGAGGGCACCGTCGGCTTGACTGCCAAGCGCCCCGGCCCGAAGCCGAAGCACGACGAGAAGGACCGGGTCATCGAGAAGCTGGAAAGGAAGAATGCGCGGCTCGAGAAGGAGCTTCGCATCTCGAAAGCGCTCATCGAGATGCAGAAAAAAGCGCACGAGATTCTCGGGATAGCGCTGCCGAGAATCGAGGACAGCACCGAGGACGACTCGTCGAGCTCGTCCGACAGCGCGACCCGGAGGTCCCGATGATTCGGGCATGCTCGGCACTCGCCCTGACGCGAGCGACGGCGTATCGGCGTCTACGCCCGTCGTCGCCAAGAGTGAGTCGTCCGCGTCGACCGAATCAGCGACGGCTCTCGCAAGCCGAGAGGACGACCGTGCTCGAGCTCTTGGACTCCGAGCGGTTCATCGACCAGCCGCCGCGCGAGGTGTATGCGACCCTGCTCGAAGAAGGGCGTTTCCTCTGCTCGATTCGAACGATGTACCGCGTCCTTCGCGAACGCGGCGAACTGCGAGACCGACGTGACCATCGCGAGCGCGGACAGCACGCTGTTCCGCGGCTCGTAGCGACGGCTCCGAACCAGGTCTGGACGTGGGACATCTCGAAGCTCGCAACCTTCACGAGCGGCGTGTTCCTCAACCTCTATGTCATCCTCGACCTGTTCAGCCGCTACGTCATCGCCTGGATGATCGCCGAGCGCGAGAACAGCGCGTTGGCCCGGCAGCTCTTTGCCGAAGCCATCTCTCGCTACGGCATCGAGCCGGGAAGGCTTGTCGTCCATCAGGACCGCGGCGCTCCCATGACGGCGCACGGCTTCACCGAGCTGCTCGGCGCACTCGGCGTCGACCGGAGCTACTCGCGGCACTTCCACACCCTGAAGTATCAGCCGGACTACCCGGGCCGCTTCCGTGACGCCCGCCACGGCCGCGGCTGGTGCGGCGACTTCTTCGGTTGGTACAACAACGAGCATCACCACGAAGGGCTCAACCTCTTCACCCCGGCCGATGTCTTCTTCGGGCGTGTCGAGTTCGTCGCTGCGCGCCGCCAGGAGGCGCTACAGAAAGCCTTCGAGGCCCATCCCGAACGCTTCGTGCGCGGCCTGCCTCGCGTGCGACGACCACCCGCGAGCGTCGCCATCAACCGCCTCGAGCCGGAGCCTCAACTGGTCACCGCCGACCGCATCCTTCAGGCTCGGGACGCGGAGTTGGCGTCGCTCTGGACGCCTGCTCCGCGGACGAGCACCACGCCGGTCATCAACCTCCCCGGTGCCCACATCGCCAGCCCCGGAGTGGACCTGCATCAACCCTTCTCTACATAGAACTCACACCCCCGCTGTCTCAAACTCGTTGACACGTTCCGCGTGGGCTGCCAGGCAGCGAGCCGGCGCTCGGAACATGCCCAGATCCTTTGGCTTCTCCGCCACCTTCACTGCTCCTCGCCGTTGGTGAATCGAGCGCGCCACCGCTTGGGTCCAGCTGCACTGGCACGCCCAGAACTCGTACATGCAGGATGGCGCCTGGCGGTACCAGAGCATCTCCGGCTCGCGCTCCGCGATGCGCTTCCAGGTCGCGATCTGCATCGGGCCGTCCTTGTATTTCACGAGCGTGCAGACCCCGGGCTTCGGGCTCACGATCACGACACCGTCGACTTTCATGCCGTAGCCGCCGTGCTCGGTCATGAAGCCGCCGTTGAACGCGGCGAGCAGCTCTTCGTGGTGTTCGGGCCGGATCTTCGCCTCAGTCGAGGCGCTCGGTGAACGCGAAGATGTGTGCGGTGTCTACGTCTTGTCGCCCCATCCGGATCCCGGCAACCGCTCCGCCGAGGTCCGCGCCGCGCGGCTTTACCGGGTCCCGCGCGCGCGTTGCCGAAGCCTGGCGCCATACGGTGCAGGAGCGACTGAAGCCCGACGGCGCCATTCCGCGTTATCTGCGTGGTTCGTGGAGCTTGATCTCGAGTATCTTCCCGTACTGGAGAAAGTCGTTGTCCGTGGTGTAAACGGCGAACTCCCGACGGAGTGCGACTGAACAGATCAGGAAGTCCGTGTTCGACCCTTGGATGCCGCGCTCGCGACAGCGATTGAATGCCTCGGCCGCGCCCTCGTAGTCGGCAGGCTCGAGCGCGAGGTCCGAAAACGCTCGTAGGTGGTCGCGCAGCAGATCGAACTGCGACTTCGTCTTGATGCCCGACAGGAGTTCCTGCCGAATCGGCCCCATCATCGCGACGCGACCCTCTCCGATGAGCTCGGCGAGCTCCTTCGACGCCGTGTCGTCTACGCGCTTGGCTCGTCGAAGCGACAGCGACCAGACCGATGTGTCGACCAGAACGTTCATGACCGGCGTCGCTGCTTCTTGTAGTCATACGCGGGCTCGAACTCGATCGTGCCGAACAGGTCGGTGATCTTCGCTTGCCGGCGGCGTTGGATGTACTCCTTGAGCGCCTCGTTGACCGTGTCCTTCTTCGTTCGGTGGCCACCGACCTTCTGGGCCTCGGTGAGCAGCTCGTCGTCGATAGCCAGATTGGTCGGCATGTGTGCAAACTTACACAGAAAGGCGTGTGAGTACAGGTTCACTCGGACCCGCCGGCGCCCCGGCGCGCTTTTTCTCGAGCTGTGCAACGACGGCCCGGAGGGCCTCGAGCGTCGATCCGCGCTGGCACGGACGGCTCCGTTGGCTCGTCGATCCGCGCTGGCGCGGATAACTCCGCCGGCGCAGTGTCGGCCCATTCGCGCGGCCGTTCTCCCGGGGCGAGGTCGCGCACGGGATTGAACGAGCGCGGCAAACACCTGGTTGGAGCGCCCGATCAGCGCGCGGGTGTTCGAGAGCAGCTCAGCGTCTCCCAGCTCGGAAATGCAGATCCCCACTCCGGCCAAGACGTACGAACGAGAACGACGCTCAACAGCTGGGCGTTGCATCCGCCGGGTGTGTGTCGTTCATTTCCGCGCATGCCCGCCTTCCGCCTGCAGGTCACCCCCTGGGCCGACTCGAACGTCCACCGCACGATCGACGTCGACGCGAGCAGCACGCTGGATGCGCTGCACTCTGCCATTCAGCGAGCCTTCGAGTACGACGACGATCATGCGTACGCGTTCTTCATGAACGGCCACTTCTGGGATCGGGAGTTCGGCATCTGGAGCACTCCGGAACACGGACAACGCGCCACTCGCACGACGCGACTGGACACGCTCGGGCTGCGCTTGAAGAAGCGGTTCGCGTACCTTTTCGATTTCGGAAAGGAGTGCCGCTTCGACGTGCGGGTCATCGACCTCACGAACCAGGACGCGCCGCGCGCGGGAATCGTCACCGCGTCGGTCGGAAAGGCGCCTCCGCAGTACCCGGCTTTCGACGGCGATGGGCTCGAAGACGACGAGCCCGACGACAGTGAGGCGTCCGTCGGCGACGATACCGACGAAATCGACGAACACAGAGATCACGTGCCCAGCCCCGAGTACGCGGACCTCGTGCGGCGCCTCGAGCCAATCGTCGACGCCTGGCAGCAAGCCGAAGAGCTCGAGGCCGATGATTGGGACTCGGACGACTCCGACGACTCCGACGACCCCCGAGGCAGAGCGACGGACGAGACGCGAACGGCGGCGTCCTCCGCGTCACCCGCCGAGGAGTACGCTCTCGCCATCGAGCTCCTGGAGCGCACCCAGGCCAACCCCGCGACCATTCACATCCACATCGAGCACGCGACGGAGACAGACCCCGTCGGTTGGTTGTTCGCGCTGCCGGAACGCCTCGCGGCGAGCGAGCGACCCGATCTCGCCACGTCGCTCGCCGAGCAGCTGGTGCGCATGCAGCCGCTGCCGAGCGTTCAGAGCTCGCTACCGCGCTACTACGCGCTCGCGGGCCGCGCCGACGACTCGCGGAGTGCGCTGGCGCGGAACCTGGAGGAAGAACCGGAGGACTCGGAGGTGTTGTTCGAGGCCGGGATGGCCGCATCGGAGCTCGGTGATCTGAGGCTCGCCGAGCAGTGCTACCGCGAGGCGTTGCGCTACGCGGGGACGCGAGAGGATTTGCGGGAGGAAATCGTCAGGGAGCTTTTGCCTCTCTTGGAAGAGGCCGGCAAGGACACCCGCGAGCTCTTGGAGACCGAGCGGGCGCGGCTGCAATCGATGCGCCGCGCGAGGCTCGCGCTCGCATCTCCCGTCACCCCCGTCGTGCGCTCGAGCCCCAAGGTAGGGAGGAATGAGCCTTGCCCGTGCGGCAGCGGCAAGAAATACAAAAAGTGCTGCGACGGTAAGACAGTTTGATGCGGGGTGCCTTCACGGCCCTTTCGACAGACTCTCCGGCTTCCTCATCAAATAAAAGAAATCCCGCCGCGCGCGGTTTCGGATGAACTCGTCTTCCGAGAATTCGAACCCCTCGGCCAGTGCGACCGCCTTGCGCTCGGGGCTGCCCTCTTTCGGTTCGAACAGCACGAACTTCGGGTACGACCAGTTCACGTCCATTTGCGCGATGTCGACGGCGCCGGCGTGCCTCAAGCCGTCTGCCAGCACGCGCGCCGTGGTGTGGTTCGTGATCGACACGTACAGGATCTGACGATCTTCGCTCAGGCCGACCGCCGAGCGGCGGATCACCGTCTCGCCGTCGAGCGTGGCGCCCCACTTGAGGCCGCTTCCCGCGGTGAGCCCGGGGTGGATCTTGCCGTTCTCGTACATGCAAGACGGCGCCTGGCGGTACCAGAGCATCTCCGGCTCGCGCTCGGCGATGCGCTTCCAGGTCGCGATCTGCATCGAGCCGTCCTTGTACTTCACGAGCGTGCAGACGTCGGGCTTCGGGCTCACGATCACCACGCCGTCCACTTTCATGCCGTAGCCGCCGTGCTCGGTCATGAAGCCGCCGTTGAACGCGGCGAGCAGCTCTTCGT
>JALYWZ010000670.1 GCA_030852505.1 Myxococcota bacterium
GTGCTGCGCCGCCGCTCACGCTGCCGCCGGTCGTTCCACCGCTCGTCGCCGCGCCCCCGTTCTGCGATGCCCGGGAACCTCCGGTGGTGCCAGTGCCGCCGGAAGCGGCCCTGCCGCCCGACGTGCCACCCGCACCCGCGGGATCGCCGGCGCTCGAGTCAGTGTTTTCGCTACAGGCTCCCACGAGCAGCGCAGCGAGCAGGGGAAGCGAACGAGCGCGGAGCATGCACCACTCTAGACGCGCTGCGCTCACGGTTGCAGGCAGCAAAAAAGCGACCACTCGCGCCGATGCCATGCCCGAGAAGTGTTGACAACGGGCGCTTTCTTTCTGCGCGGCAGCGGTCAGTTCGCGCGCGAGACCGCGAGACCGCGAGCGCTCATCACTCTTCAGGATGACTTTTCTCGGAGCGCGCTCTCGTTGCTCCGAGCCCTGCGTTCCACCGCGGGCAGTGATGAAGCGCACGCCTAGTCATTTCCTGAGCGAGCGCGGCGCGCTCGTTGACACGTCGTGTTCGAAGCGATAGCGATGAAGCTCATCGACGTGGCGCAGCAAGGCGCGCGTCGCTCTCGCACATTGCATTCATCATCATCGGGAGGTCTCCGTGCGAACAGCATCAGGTGAAGATCCGCGAACCGGTCTGACTACGCTGGGAATTCCAACCTCGAAAATCCCCGGATTGCTCACCTGTGAGACGCGCGACCTCCAGTCGCCGGAGTTCATGCGGGAGTGGGCCTCCATGAGCAAGGACCTGTACCCGCGCGCCGAGGTCTTCGGCGAGTACTGCACGTGCCACATCCACATCGATTGTCCGATCGAGATGGCCTACGAGTACATCTCCAACGTGCACAGCCTGGAGGAGTACACGGCCAGCACCCGCTCTTTCGAGCACCTGGGCGGCGGCATCTACAAGGGGGAGGACCGACTCGCGCGCAACACGCCGCTCTACATGCAGGTCAAGTGTTTCCCCGATAGCCGCTGCGTGGATTACCTGTGCGCCTGGGACCAGGGGAAAGAGCTGTGGATGCGCTACCACTTCCGCCTGCTGGATGCGTCGGAGGTGCTCGCGAAGCCGGGCTGCGTGCTGATCTGGACGAACTGCAAGCACCCCTATTACGACCGCGCGTCACCCGCGCCCGACTACGTGGACGTGCACCGAAAGCGCACGGACCGGCCCTGGGTCGGGGACCTCTGGCCCCATTTTTACGAGGGACACCTGATCGAGTCGCGGAACCTCAAGGCCATCCTCGAGTACCGCTTCAATCACGGTCCGAAGCACGACCACCGCTGACCTCCGATCCGAGCCGGTGACTGCGTGCAGCTAGCCGACGCACTCGTCGAGGCCCTGAAAGGGCTCGGGGTTCGCTACGTCTTCGGGGTGAGCGGCGCGAACATCGAGCACTTCCACGACGCGATCCACCGCCTCGGGGGTGACAGCCTGCGCTCGGTTCTTGCCAAGAGCGAGGACGGCGCGGCGTTCATGGCCGATTGCCATGCTCGCGTGCACGCCTCGCTCGCTGTCTGCGCGAGCACCTCCGGCGGCGGGATGATGAACCTGGTCGCCGGGCTCGCCGAGTCGTACCAGTCCTCGACGCCGGTCTTGGCGATCGTCGGCCAACCGCCGCGCAGCTTGCACGGTCGCGGAGCGTTTCAGGATTCGTCCGGGGTCGGTCGCACCGTGCGCGCGGTGCAGCTGCTCGGCTCGCTCACCAAGTTCGTCGCCGAGCTCGAGCGCTCCGAGGATTTCTGGGCGAGCCTCGAGCGAGCGATCATCGAGGCCACGAGCGGCCGACAGGGTCCGTCCGCGCTGCTGATCCCGCGCGATCTCTACGCTGCCGAGGTCGGCCCGCCGCCGAGCGGCTTCTTCGAGCGCTTGAAGCCGAAGCCGCCGCCACGGCCGGCGGATACCACGCCGTACGAGCGCATGCTGCGCATGCTGCGCGCGGCGCGCCGCCCGATGCTGCTGGTCGGTCAGGGCGTGCGGCGCTCTAGCAACGCCGATGCCGTGCGCATGTTCGCCGACCATACCCGCATTCCCGTGGCGACCACGATGTCTGCCCGCGGGGGCTATCCGAACGACGCGCCGAACTACCTCGGCGTCCTCGGTGCGGCCGGGCATCCCTCGGTTCAGGAGTACGTCAGCAACGTGGCTGACCTGATCCTGGTCGTGGGCGCGAGCTTGAACGCCATGACCTCCGCGCCGCTCGCCAAGTCGCAGCACGGCCTTTCGGGCAAAGAGATCGTCGCGATCGGCCAGGATCTCGCGGGGGTTTCGCGTGCTCTGGGTTCGAGGGCCGAGATCGCGCTCGGCATCGAAGGCGACGCGGGGGTGACGTTCGAAATCTTGAACGAGCTCTGGGCGCGCGCGCCGTTCGTGGTCGCGAACGCCGACTACGAGCACCTGGCGTTTTCCCCGTCGCTCGCACCGGCCGTGAGCCCGCGGCGCCACGCCGAGTCGGAGCTCCTGCAGAGCGAGGCGTTGCGCGTGCTCGAACGTCACCTGCCGGAGGCCGGGCACATCCTGTACGACGCCGGCAACTGCGCGGCGGCGGCGCTCCACTACGTCAAGGTGCCGCGAAACGTGACGGCCACCATCGCGCTCGGAATGGGCGGGATGGGCTACGCGATCGGCGGTGCCGTGGGCGCCCAGCTCGGCTCACCCGCCGGAACGCGCTCGCTCGTGTTCACGGGCGACGGCGCCTTCTTGATGAGCGGCTTCGAGGTGCACACGGCCGTGGAGCTCGGTCTGCCGATCCTGTTCGTCGTCTTCAACAACAGCATGCACGGCATGTGCGTGACGCGGCAGCAGCTGTATTTCGACGCGCGCATCGAATCCTCCACCTACGGCTACGTCGACGTTGCAACGGTCGCGCGCGGCCTCGGGTCCGAGGAGCGTCTGTGGGTAGCCAAAGCAACCACCGCCGACGACTTGGATGCACTCCTAAAAGCCTACGCGCGCCGGGGCTACGGGCCCGGCGTGATCGAGGTCGTGACGGCGCGCGAGGAGATCCCGCCGTTCAGCCCGTTCCTGTCGGCGAACGCTCGAACACAGCGGCGTCCGAGCAGGCCGCCTCGGCGTCCGGCGCTCGGCAACAGTGTCGGCGCCGGTGGCACCGACTCGCAACGTCTACGTAAGTAGCGAGTGGCGTTGCCCGCTACTGGCGGAGTGTGATAGCTCGGTAATCGCATCATCTTGGATTGGAGGACACGATGTTTCGCATGCGCTCCTTGATCTTCGTTCTTTGTACGAGCTTGGCCGCCATCGCTTGCGGCGATGACGACGGGGATGACAACGGCAACAACGCTGGCACCGGCGGCGAGAGCGGGGAGGGCACGGGCGGTAGGTCGGGCGACTCCGAGCTCACGACCATCACGGGCACCATCAACTACGAGGGTGAGGCCGAAGGCCCGCTGCTGGTCAGCATTCACAGCAGCTTCCCCCCGTCCATGGACAACGTGAAGGGCGCCGCGCGGGTCGAGGATCCCGAATTTCCGCAGGAATACACGATCACGGACGTGCCACCGGGTAGCTACTTCGTCGTGGCGTACATCTCGGTCGGTATGTTCCACGTCGGCGCTGGCGCCGGCGATCCACAGGGTGCCTACGTCGTCGACGGCATGCCCGCACAGGTCGAAGTCACGGACGAGCCCCTCAGCGGCATCGACTTCGACC
>JALYWZ010000671.1 GCA_030852505.1 Myxococcota bacterium
GTGGGGCGACCAGCTGCCGCTCAGGGTCGAGACGTAGTAGACGTTCCCGTAGTTGGCGTTGCCGTCGGAGACCCGCACTTCAGCGTTCAGTGTGAAGTCACCGCTGCCATCCGCGTCGCTCCTGCGAGTGAGCTGCCAGGGGTTCGCGGAGGTGACCACGTAAACGCCGTTGTACTTCGCCCTTCCGCCGGTCTCGTTCTTGACGAGCACGCTGTAATCCTGGGCCATCGTGACCCCGTCCACGGTCAGCGTTCCGGAGCCGCCGTTGCGGTTCAGCACGGCGGAGCCGCTCGCAGTGTAGCCACCCAGGCTGCTGGTCGTCGCGAACTGCACACCGAAGCCGGGCTGCGCGGTCTTGACCAGAAAGTACGGCTTCGGCTTGTTGGTGATGCCTCTCACCGTGGCGTCCTGCGTATTGTTCGACCCGGGCGTGTCCTGGGTGTTGCCCCACCAGTTCGCGGTCTGGAGCACGCGGCTGCCGTCGGGCGTGATCGGTGCGTACGAGAAGCCGCGGCTGTTCTCGTTGAACATCTCGGGGTACGACTGCCGATAGTTGTAGTAAGGCGACTCGTCGACGTTCGTGAAGATCGGCGCGCCCGAAGCGTTTGCGCCGATCGTGGCGATGCCCTTGCTCGTGTAGGGCGTGTTACCCGTCGTGTAAGGCCCGACCGGGCTCAGCGCCCGCTGCCACTCGTCGCTGCCCGCGACGTAGGTCGAGCCGTCGGCGGAGACCGAGTGGCAGACGGGGCAGCCCGCCTTGCCGTTGTACGGATCGCGATTCGGCGCGCTGGTGGAGCCGATATCCACGGCACGCGTCATCGAGGTGGGGGAGGTCTGGGTCGCGTTCGGGTGCGTGCAGTTGCCGACCGGACATTGCGGTCCGGAGCTGCTCAGAGCACCGGTTGCCGCCGACGTGCCGGGATAGGTCCCGGTATTGATGTCGCTTTGCGTGGTGCAGACGTTGGCGCCGCCGTTTGCGGCGTCGCGAAACTGCGACAGGTACTGCGTGTAGTAGACGGTGCCGCGCAGCGCGTCGGTCGCGAACCGCACCGGCAGCACCTTCTCCGACATGATCTTGTTGGCGGGGTTCGAGGCGTTGGCGGTGGCGTCGGTGCGGCGCTGGAGCGCGATCTGCACGTCCGCGCCCTCCGCGCTCCGGCCGAGGTAATCCCAGGCCGTCTGATCGAGCGCGATCGAGGGCTGCCCGCTGGTCACGGTGCCCTGGGCCGGCTCGAGCGTGAACAGCTTCTGCCACCTGAACATGGAGCCGTTCGCCGGGTACCGCATCTGCACGCGCACGCACGAGGCCGAGCGCCCGCCGGTCCTGTACTGGAGCAGCGGCGCCTGGAACGACTGCGGGAACACCACCGGCCGCGTCGAGACGGCATACGGATAGAGGATCTGGCCCGGATCGACGTTGCCGCCGTCACCACTCGCCGCCGCGTTGCCGAACTGCGTGTTCATCGCGGCCGAGCAGGTGCTGCCCGCGTTCACGTTCACGCGCACCTGCGCGGTCGCGGTCGCGCTGCCGAGCGAGGTGAGCGCCGTGACCGTGATGTCTTTGGCCACGCCCGCGTAGATCGTGAGCTTGCCGGTGTTCCGGTCGATGGCGGCGATGTCGGCGTCGTCCGAGTCGATGAACCAGGTGGGCGAGATCGAAGGGCCAGCGCCGCCGCAGCTGGCCGTGAACGTCACGCTGTTGCCGACCTTGTCGCTGGTCAGCGGCGAAAACTGGGAGACCGTGATCGTGGCCACGCTGGGCGAGATCGTCGGCGTCGTGCACGCACCTCCGCCGAGACCACCCGTAGGAGTGAGAGTCAGGCTGGTCGGCGTGGCGGCGAAGCCCGGGGGCGCGCTGATGCCGTCGGGCGTGTCCGTGTAAGTGCGGCACTCGGGCGTGCAGACGTTGTTGCAGCTCGCGCCGGAGCCGGCGAGCGCCAGCGTTTGCAGCCCTTTCCCCGAGAGCGGAGCGTAGATCTGAGTCCGGAGGCCGCCCTCGCAGGCGCCCCAAACGCCGTCCGCGCAGGTGCGCAGACCTTCGAGACAGATCACGTCGTCGCCGTCGCGAGCTTCGACGGTGCCGCAATCGACGCTGCGTCCCTCCTCGTCGCAAGCGCAGCCCTGGTTCGGGATCACGCACGGGCCCTCGACGTTTCCGGGCGTTTCACCCCCCGGGATGGTGCGGGGCGCGTGCTCGCCGTCGTCGGAACAGCCGGCCAGGGCGAGGACAGCGAGCAGCGCGACAGCAGCGCCGCGCCAGGGTGAATGCCTCGTGCAGGAGCTCATGCGAAGAGCGGCCCGAACGGGGGCCACCCTCATGGAACGGTACGAGTCCGAAGTGATTTAGGAAACCCGCGAAATTACCCGGGCGCCGGAAAACACAAGCTTTTTTGTCACGCGCCGAATTGGCACTCTCGGCCGCCCGTAAGGTCCGCGTCGAAGCGAGACTTCCGGAACGATCGCGCACTTGGACGACTCCGTGGAATCGAACCCTGCGCGACGACGCGGAGGGTGTAGAGTCCGCGCCCGAACGCCGAGAAGCACGCGATGAAAGTCGGAATTCCGAAGGAAATTCACCCCGGCGAGCGCCGCGTCGCGGCCACGCCAGAAACCGCCAGCCGGCTCTCCAAGCTCGGCTTCGAGGTGCTCGTCGAGTCCGGCGCGGGCATCATGGCGTCCTTCGACGATGCGGCATATCGCGCCGTCGGTGCGACGGTGGTGGAGGACGCGCGCTCGCTCTGGAGCGACTCGGACGTCGTGATCAAGGTGCAGCCGCCCGAGCAGCACACGGGCCTCGGCGTCCACGAGGCCGAGCTGTTGCGCCAGAACGGCACACTGATCAGCTTTCTCTGGCCTGCGAAGAACCAGGAGCTGATCGAGCGGCTCGCGGCGCAGAAGGGCACCGTCCTCGCCATGGATCAGGTGCCGCGCATCACGCGCGCGCAGAAGATGGACGCGCTGAGCTCGATGGCGAACATCGCCGGCTATCGCGCGGTGATCGAGGCCGCCAGCTTCTACGGCCGCTTTTTCACGGGGCAGATCACGGCCGCCGGCAAGGTGCCCCCGGCCAAGGTGCTGGTGATCGGCGCCGGCGTCGCGGGCCTGTCCGCGATCGGCGCGGCGCGCGGGCTCGGCGCGATCGTGCGGGCGTTCGACACGCGCTCCGAGGTGCGCGAGCAGGTCCAGAGCATGGGCGCCGAGTTCCTCGAGGTCGAAATCGAGGAAGAGGGCGAGGGCGGCGGCGGCTACGCGCGCGTGATGAGCCCGGCCTTCATCGCCGCGGAGATGGCGCTGTTCGCCGAACAGGCGAAGACGGTGGACATCATCATCACCACCGCGCTGATCCCCGGCAAGCTGGCGCCGACGCTGATCACCGAAGAGATGGTGAGCTCGATGCGCCCCGGCTCCGTGATCGTCGATCTGGCCGCCGAGGCCGGCGGCAACTGCGCGCTGACACGCCCGGGCGAGGTCGTGAACCACCGCGGCGTCACCATCATCGGGTACATGGATCTGCCGAGCCGTCTGGCGCCGATGGCGAGTCAGCTCTACGGCAGCAACGTCTCGCACTTGCTGGCGGACATGGGCGGCGCCAAGAGCTGGCACGTCGATCTGGAAGACGCGGTGGTGCGCGGCGCGATCGTGCTGAAGGACGGCGAGCTGCTGTGGCC
>JALYWZ010000672.1 GCA_030852505.1 Myxococcota bacterium
CGGCGGCTGATCGAGTATAAGGCAGGCAGCAGACGGGTCTTCGGCATGGGACGGTCCTCCGCCCGCACGCGTGCCACCACCCCTCGTCGTCGATCTACACGTCGCCCGTGGAGGGGTTACTCTTCGACACGCGTCGCAAGGTGCCACTTGTGTCCGAACGGATCGCCGACCATCGCCGTGCGATCGCCGAAGAACTCGTCCTTGAGCGGGCGGAGCAACGTGGCCCCGGCCTCTTCCGCCCGCTTCACGAGCGCATCGACGTCGTCCACGTACAGATGCATCGAAATCGGCGAACCCCCGATCGTGACGGGGCTCAGCGCGCCGAAGTCAGGGTATTCATCGGCGAGCATGAACCTCGCGCCGCCGAGCTCGAGCTCGGCGTGGCCGACCTTTCCGCTCGGCTCCGTCAGCCGGTAGAGCTCGGTCGCACCGAACACCCGGGTATAGAAGTCGATGGCGCGCGCCGCTCCCTTCACGACCAGGTAGGCGGAGAGACGCGAAAAATTGTCGGATTTCTGCGGGGTAGTTGCCATCGTGCCACCTTTACGTTACGTAACGTTACGTAAATGAGCAGGGCCGTCAAGTCGCGCCCCGTGCCGAAGTCCCCCAAGCCACGCGGACGCCCTCGCAGTGAAGGGACGCGCCGCGCCATATTGCGAGCCGCGCGCGAGCTACTCGAGGAGGGCGGGCCCGGCGCCGTGACGATGGAGGCGGTTGCCGAGCGGGCCAGGGTCGGAAAACCGACGGTCTATCGCTCGTGGCCCGATCGCCACGCGGTAGCGATGGCGGCTCTGATGGAGGAAACCGACGCTTCCGGCTGGCGGCCGCGCAGGAGCTCTGCGCTGAAAGAGCTCGGCGCCGAGCTCGTGCGGATCGTGGAGCGCTTTTCGACGGGCACCGGCCGTCACATCACCACCATGCTGGCGGCAGCCGATCAGGACTCCGAGCTCTCGAAGGCGTTCCGCAACCACTTCGTGCTCGCGAGGCGCGCCGAGGGCCGGGCGCTGCTCGAACGCGCACGCGACGAGGGCGACCTGCGGCCCGACGCCGACCTCGAAGTGGCGCTCGACTTGCTCTACGGCCCGCTGTTTTTCCGGCTATTGATGGGCCATGCGCCGCTCGACGCGGCCTTCGCCCGCAAGCTGGTCCGTGAGCTACGAATGGGCCTGAGCCCGCGCTGATCGGCGGCGATCGCGAGCCAGGCTCGAACGCCGAGCGACCTAGTGCGGCTGATAGTTCGCGAGGTTCCTGCGCGCCTCGCGGGTCCCGGCCGAATAGCGAGCAAGGACCTTGGTCGTCAGCCAGTTGATCGCGTGTGCTGGGGCGCTCATCGGTCTCAGCACGTCGACGATCAGCACCACGCGCAGATCGTTGCTCTCGTTGGTCACCTCGTGGTTCCAACTATCGTCGAACAAGATACTCTTGCCGACCTGCCAGGTGTGAAACTGATCCTTGATGCGGATCGTCGGAGGCCGTTCCGACGGCACGCGCAGCCCGAGGTGATAGCGGAGGTAGCCGAGGTACGGCCCATCGTGCGCCGGGATCGATTTTCCGGCGTCCAGGATCGAGAAGAAGGCCTGCATCACGCCCGGCACCTGGTCGAGCAGCGCGCACGTACGCGGGCACTTCGCCTGGTTCTGCTCGAGGCCCGGGCCCCCGAGCCACCGCAGCATGAAGACGCGCCAGGCCTTCTCCGGGTTGATCGTGCCGGAGATGTAAGTCTCGACGCTCGACACCTCGTGATAACGCGGGATGGCATCTCGCTCGCGGAGCAAGGGTTCGAGCTCCTGCTGGATCGCTTCGAGCCCGCGATCGAGCACGCGCAGCGACGGGTAAGTCGCGTCGATGTCGTGGAACGGGGGCCGGTTCAGCCCGCCTGATTCCCGAAAGTACAGCGCGTTCAGTGCTCGCAGCAGACGACCCATGATGACCTCGAGTGGAAGCCCTCCATGATACAGAGCCGCCCGCCGGCCTCCAACTGAAAGCGTTTATCCCCCGGCTACGCTGAAAATCCGACTACGGCGCGCCGAGGCGCGCTCAGCCGGCCGCGGTCGCCTTCGTCGCGCTCCGGCTCACCCAGTCGCGATGGATGTCCGGGATGTCGTCGAGCAGCTGACGCGTGGTCGCGCTCTGGGGATGCTGAGTCACCTGGTCCGGCGGGCCCTGCTCGACGATCTGGCCCTTGTGCATGATGTAGATCGAGTCGGACACGTAGTACGCGAGCCCGATGTCGTGCGTCACGAACACGATCGTCATCTTCAGCTCTTCTTTGAGCTTCATCAGATAATCGAGGATGTTCGCGCGGCTGCAGGCGTCGACCATGCTGGTCGGCTCGTCGGCGATCAGCACCTCCGGGCGCAGGATGAAGATGCGCGCCAGCAGCATGCGCTGCATCTGGCCGCCGGACAGCTCGAACGGATACTTGCCGTCGATCTCGCGCGGCTTGATGTTCACGTTCAAGAGCGCCTGATCGACGCGCTCTTCCATCTCTTTCTCGGGCGGCTGCTGCTGGAACAGCCGGAACGAGCTCTTGAGCTGCGAGCGGATCGTGAAGAACTGATTGAAGGCCGAGAACGGGTCCTGAAACACCGCCTGGACCTGGCGCCAGTGCGCGCGTGCATCGGGCTCGGCGTCGATCGGCTTGCCGTTGAAGAAGAGCTCGCCGCTGGTCGGCTTCTCCAGCCGGAGCAGCATCTTGGCCAGCACCGTCTTGCCGCAGCCCGACTGCCCCACGAGCGAGACGATCTCTTTGTCGTGGATTTTGAAGCTGACGTTGTCGACGGCCAGCGTCGTCTTCTTCCCGTGGCCGAACAGGCGGCTCACGCCGCGGGCCTCGAACTTGGGTGCTCCGCTTGCTTCATTCGGCATACTGGCACCTCACCTGGCGGCCTCCGACGATGCGGATGACCTGGCGGTTCTCGCGGCAATCCGGCTGAACTTGCGGGCAGCGCTCGGCGAAGCGGCAGCCCTGGATCGGGTGCGCCAGGTTCGGCGGCGCGCCCTCGATCGCCACCGGCTTCTTGTGCTTCTGCCCCGGCTCCGCGCTGAGCATCGAGCCCATCAGCGCCTTGGTGTACGGCATCCGGCCGTCGAAGATCACCTGCTCGGAGGTGCCGACCTCGACGAACTCGCCGGCGTACATCACGGCGATTCGATTCGAGACGTGCCGCAGCAACGGCAGCTCGTGGGTGATGAACAGCATGCTGTGGATGATGGCTTGGTCCATCAGATCGAACAGCAGCTTGATCACGGCCTTCTGCGTGGATACGTCGAGCGCCGAGGTGGGCTCGTCCGCCACCACGACCTCTGGGTTCAAGAGCGTGGAGATGCCGATCACCACGCGCTGCTTGGTGCCCGCCGGGAGCTGCACGGGGTAAGCGTTCAGCACGTCGTTCGGGTTCAACCCGATGCGCTCGAAGCGCTGGCGCAAACGGTCGTTGATCTCGCGCTTGTCCGCGCTCTCGTCGTGGCTCAGGATCATGTCCGCCGCCAGATCCTTGATCTTGCGCGTCGGATTGAGCGAGTTGAGCGCGCCCTGGGGGATCATCGCGATCTTGCGGCCGAGGACGCTCTTGCGGTTCTCCTCCGGCGAGAGGCCGACGATGCTCTTGCCTCCGATCCGGACGTCCCCCGAGCTGTGATAGAGCGGCGGGATGTAGA
>JALYWZ010000673.1 GCA_030852505.1 Myxococcota bacterium
GCGTTGGCTTCGGCGTCGGTCGCCATGGACACGAACGCGAAGCCGCGCGAGCGACCGGTTTCACGATCGAGGACGAGCTTGGCTTCGGTGACCGTGCCGCAGCTCGAAAAGGTCTGGAGGAGGGTGTTCTCGGTGGTGTGGAAAGCCAGGTTTCCGACGTAGAGGCGATTGTTCATGCTCAGATTCTCTTGCTAGTTGCGGCCGCCATTCGATCACGCGCGCCGCTCTTACTGTACCTAACGCAACGTCTGTACTGCACAGGCGCTGCCCCCGAGAACGACTTCCGCATCGCTTCGTGGGCGAGGAGCAGACAGACGGTTGCCGAAGGCCGCCACCGTAACCGGAGTCCGGCCCCAGCGCAAGTGGCACAGCACTTGCGGCATTTCCAAGGGGCCGGCTCGGGGGCCCTTGCAGCCTCGCGCCTCCGAATCCGGCCTCCGGGCCTGTTCAATCGAGCGCGGCCGGGAGCCGGAGCACCGAGCCGGGCTCGACCACGACCGAGTCCACGTGGCCCACGTGAGCAGTCGCCGGAAGCACGACGTGCAGGTGCAGGCGCTTGCCCGGGTGGATCAAGCGCTCGCCGCCGCGCGACGCGAGGAAGCCGACCAGCGTGCCGTTTGCCTCGGACAGCGCGGAGCGAATCGCGACCTCGGCCAGATGCTCGTCGGTGGGGGCGCGCTCTCCGAGGGCCGGGCCGTTCACGACGTTGAGCTCGAGCGACGAGAAGGCGCCCTCGACGAGCACCGGGATCGGCTCGCCCGTGTCGAGCCCCGCCTGCACGGCGCGACGCTCGAGCTCCGCGGGCAGAGCGTCGAACGCGATCTCTGCCTCGAGCGTCTGCGCTCGCCACGCCGGAACATCGGCCACTGCGAGGAAGGTCGCCGCTTCGTCTCCCACACCGAAGCGACCGAGGCGGACGCCGCCATCGGGCAGTGCGTAAGACAACCAGGGTGCCCCGCGCACGATCGCGATCTCGCCGCGCAGGCCGCTCAGCGAGCCGATGCCGATCACGTTCGGACCGCTCGGGACGTCGGCGAGCTGGACGTGCGGACCCGTTCGACCCGCCTTCAGGGACTCGAGAGAGCTCCAGACCTGGACCGACGCCGGTGCGCGCTCCGCCGTGCGCGGCATCAGTGAAATGGCGCGCCAGCGTGTGAGACCGAACAGGAGCGCCACGCACGCCAACAAACCGACCACGGTCCAGCTGGAGAGCGAGCGCCGCCCGGGCGGCGATTGTCGAGGAACTTCATGAGTCGTCTCCATGATCGCGTCTCCGGAGCCGCTCCAAGGCACGACGCATGCCGGTGGAACGTCGCTTGCTAACGTGGCGGCGATGTCGCTCCGCCAACGCAAGCACGCCGTCACCGCTGGCTCATTTGTCGCAGCCACCGCCCTCGTCGGGCTCGCTGCCTGCAGCAAACCTCCCGTGCCCTCGCAGCGGCAGGCCCCCGCCGTCGTCGAAGCCGAGGGCAAAGGCGAGGCCACCAAGCCGTGGGTCGGAGCCACCTCCGGGGTCGCGGTAGAGACGGCCCCGCCGAACGTGCCGAACGCCAAGCCCGCCTTCCCGGAACAGACGCGGGCGCGCGCGATCCACACGGAGACGCCGATCCAGGTGACCGAGGTCGCGGGCGACTTCGACGAGCCGTGGGCGATCGCGTTCTTGCCCGATCACCGGATGCTCGTGACCGAGAAGCACGAAGGGCGGCTGTCGATCGTCTCACCCGACGGGAAGAAGTCGCCGCCCGTCGCCGGGGTGCCGAAGGTCGACGGGAGGGATCAGGGCGGTCTGCTCGACGTCGAGCTCGGCCCCGACTACGCGAAATCCAAGCTCGTTTACCTGAGCTACTACGAGCCGCGAAAAGGCGGGAACGGCCTCGCCGTCGCGCGTGCTCGGCTGGTCGACACGCCCGCGCCCAAGCTCGATGGCTTGAAGGTGATCTTTCGAATGGAGCCGACGCTCGACTCCAGCATGCACGCGGGCGGACGCTTGGTGTTCGCGCCGGACGGCACGCTGTTCGTGACGCTCGGCGAGCGCTCGATCCTCGAAGGGCGCGTACAGGCGCGCGACCTGAAGAGCGACTTGGGCAAGATCGTGCGCATCCTCCCCGACGGCACGATCCCGAAGGACAACCCGTTCGTCGACGCCCCCGGTGCACGCCCCGAGATCTGGACCGCGGGGCACCGCAACGTGCTCGGTGCGGCGCTCGACTCGAAGAACCGGCTCTGGGTCGCCGAAATGGGCCCGCGCGGCGGCGATGAGCTCAACCTGATCGAGCGGGGCAAAGACTACGGCTGGCCCACCATCGGCTACGGCGAGGAATATTCGGGCAAGCCGATCCACTCGAGCACGCAGGCGCCCGGCCTCGAGCAGCCCGTGTACTACTGGGACCCCGTGATCTCGCCCGGAGCGCTGGCGATCTACTCGGGCGAGCTGTTTCCCGAGTGGAAAGGCAATTTTTTGATCGCCGGCCTGTCGAGCCAGGCGCTGATCCGCCTCGCGCTCGAGAACGACCGCGTCGTCGGCGAAGAGCGCCTGCTGATGGAGCGCAAGAGCCGCATCCGCGAGGTCACGCAGGGCCCCGACGGCGCGGTCTACCTGTTGACCGATGGCTCCGGGGCCAAGCTCTTGAAGCTCACGCCTGCAGCCAAGCCGCCCGCACAGTGACCGGTCGCGTCGGCTCAGGCCACGTCGTCGGGGACGTCGGGGATCGGCGTGCGCGCGGCGCCGACGGGGAGCTCGCCCCAGGCGCGATTCCGGCGGGCTTCGAAGGCAGCGCGGGCCGCCGGCAAGCGTGAGCGCAGGGCGTCGGGGAGCATCCCGTCGAGCGCAACGAGTACCTCCGGCGCGATGCCGTCCATGGCCCAGGAGAAGCCCTGTGCATACATGTCGGCCATCGCGTCGTTCGCCGGTGCCGGGAATTCCTTGGCTCCGCGCAGGAACGAGAAGAGCTCGGCTTCTTCGATCGCGAGGTGCACGTCCAAGAGCTCGCTGAGCTCGCGCACGACGGCCAGGGCCTCGTCCGCTTTCGGGAGCTCGGCGAACGCGCGGTCACCGCGCTCGAGCAAGGGATCGATCCGCCGGTGATCGTTGCCGAGCTTCTCGATCGTCGCGCGCACGGACTCTTGCTGTTTGGCCAGGTTCGGGAAGAGGCCGTTGTCCTCGGCTTCGTGGTGCCCGTGCAGCGTCGCGTGAAAGCTCTTCCACTCCTCGCGGACGGCGTCGGCCCGCGACGCGTCTCCGGCGGCGATGCGCTCGAGCGCTCTGAGGAACCGCCCGAGATCACGACGAAACCCGTGGTGAGACATCATGATCGTCGTGGCCATCGAGGCCGTGCCGTCGTCGTTCAAGAGGTTCGGTGCTTTCGTCATCCAGGTCTCCTTTATCTCCACGACGAGCGGGGGAACGCTCGATCGACAAGCCAACCAAAAAAACCTGCACCCGGACGTGTGGCCAATCCCGGAGCCTGTTTTTCGGCAGTGTGCCTTCCTGCACGTGACCACGTCATGTCAGGTAAAGCCGGCTGAGCTGTGAAGGACAGGCCGCTCGTCTGGCGCGATTCCTGCTTGTGTCTCGCGGATGGCAGCCCCGTTCCAATTGCTTCCGGTGCAGGGATTTCTGCGGCTTCTCGGAGCGGCGGCGGTCGTAGCCAGCCTCGCGG
>JALYWZ010000130.1 GCA_030852505.1 Myxococcota bacterium
GCTTCGAGCCGGTGGGTCGCGCGTTCGTAGACGCTGTCGGCCAGGCCCCAACCGGTGCCGAACACGATCAACACGGGCGGCCCGGGCTGCTGCAGGCGGCTGCGAGCCGCAGAGTATTCGAGCAGCTCCCCGCGCTCGGCGGCGCTCGTGGTCCAGATTTCCGGCTCCCCCAACGCGCGGACGGCGTCCTCGAGATCCGGCACGATCCGCAGCAGCTCGAGCGCCGGTGAGCGATCCGGGATCCGGCGCGCGCCGGAGCCGCCGACCCAGTGCGCGCGGACGCGCTCGGCGAGCTCGCGCTGCGCCGCGATCGGGTGGATCACGAAGTAGTCGCTGAGCCCGTAGCTGTGGGCGCTGCGCGCAATGTCGTGCAGGTCGAGGTTGGTGATCGCCGTGGTGACCACCGTCTTCTGCCGGTCGAGCACCGGGTAATGCACGAGAGCGACCGCGACTCGCCTCATTCTTCGTCGAGCTCCGGTCCAAGGAGCAGGTCGGGGCGCCGCTCGCGCGTGCGCTCGAGGGACATTTGCCGGCGCCAGGCGGCGACCTTGCCGTGGTCGCCCGAGGTCAGGATCGCCGGCACGCCGTGACCGCGAAACTCCGCGGGCCTCGTGTACTGCGGGTATTCGAGCAGACCCGAGCAGGCGTCGCTGAACGACTCTTCGCCGATCGAGTCGTGGTTGCCGAGCACCCCCGGCGAGAGCCGGATCACCGCCTCGATCACGCACATCGCCGGCAGCTCGCCGCCGGTGAGCACGAAGTCGCCGACCGAGATCTCCTGGTCCATGTAGAGCCGCACCCGCTCGTCGAAGCCTTCGTAGCGGCCGCACACGATCACGAACGTCGAGGCCTCGCCGAGCGCGCGCGCGAGCTTCTGATCGAAGCGGGCGCCCTGCGGCGTCATCAAGATCCGCCGGTCGGCGCGCTCCACGCCGAGCTTCTTTTCCGCGGCCTCGACCGCGTTCACGATGCAATCGGGGCGCATCACCATGCCGGAGCCGCCGCCGTACGGCGTGTCATCGACCGCGAGGTGCTTTCCGATCCCGTGCTGCCTCAGGTTCTCGAACGTGACCTCGAGCTTCCCCGACTCCACGGCGCGGCCGACCAGGCTGGCGCGCAAAAACCCCTCGAAGAGCTCGGGAAACAACGTGACGACCGCGACGCGCATGCTCAAGCCAAGATCCCGTCTTCGGTCGCGAGCACGATCCGCGTCGCGTCGATCGACTCGATGTACTCAGGCCGCAGCACGACCTCGACACGGCTGCCGTCCGGGCGCTCGACGATCAGCGAATCCACCGTCGGATTCACCACGACCTCGACGGCGCGACCGAGCAAGCCCGACGGCGCCTCGACGGACGCGCCGATCAGGTCGACCAGGTAGGGGCCGCTCTGCCCCTGCTCCGGGCCGTGGGTTTCGAGCGTGGCGCGCTCGACCTCGATGCGTGCGCCGCGCAGCGCTTCGGCCGCCTCGCGCGTGTCGACGCCCGTGAGCTTCAACAGATACCCCTTGCCGGAGCCCGTGCAGCTCTCGACACGATGCTGCAAGCGCTGCCCGTTCGGCAGCACGAGCTCGAGCGCGGAGGCGCCGGACAGCGCGCTGCTGCCGGGCCAGTGCGGGAGCACCTTCAGGGCCCCCCGCAAGCCGTGCACCGACACGACGCGCGCGACCTCGAGCCGTTCAGCCATCTACGCTCTCGAGCGTCCACGGCGCCCGCCGCGGCAGAGCCGGATCAAGACGCTCGTGCTCCGCTCGTGCCAAAGCCGAGCTCTGAGCTAGTCGAGGATGTCGAGCTGCGCGCGCCGGCCGAGCTTGGTGGACGCAGCCACCAGGATCGTGCGGATCGACTGCGCGGTCCGCCCGTCCTTGCCGATCACCTTGCCGATGTCGCCGGGCGCCACGCGCAGCTCGAGGATCGAGTTGTGGTCGCCGTCGATCTCGGTGACTTCCACGCCGTCCGGATCGTCGACGAGGGACTGGGCGATGGTCTCGATCAGATCTTTCAACGCCATCGTCAGCCTCCAGAGTGATTCAGGACTTCGCTTCGGCGGCGACCGCCGGGTTCGCCTTCAGCAAACGCGCGAGCGTGTCGGACGGCAGCGCGCCCTTGCCGGTCCAGTAATCGAGCCGAGCACGATCGATCTGGAAGGGGCCGGCGGGATCGAACACGCCGATGTTCTCGATGTGACGGCCGTCGCGCGGGTTCCTGTGATCGGTGACCACGATGCGGTAGAAGGGGACCTTTTTCGTGCCGTAGCGCGCGAGGCGAATGTGGACTGCCATGAGCTCCTCGGAATTTCGGAAGGGCGCGAGGCTAGCATCCACGGAACGCCGTGCCAGTAGTCGACTGCGAGGGACCCCCAAGAAATTTGTCCGCCTCGCGGCCGTCGGCCCACTGGCCGGCGTCGCTCAGGGCTTGGCGATGGACGTCGCGGCGGAGCGATCGGCGGTCGCGAAGGCTTCGATCACCTTGGTGAGCATCTCGAAGTGGCGGCTGGCGGTGACCAGGCTGGTCATGCCGGCGATCGCGGTCGAATTCGAGAGCTCGAGCGCGCCCACCTCCAGATCGGCCGCCATCGGCTGCGCCCTGCCGGCTTCGGGCCGGGCACGGAGCAGGATGTTGCCTTCTTTCTCGAGCCCGGCGGAGTTCGCGAACTGGAAGACCCCGAGCTTCGAGCCCGACTCCATGCCGTCGACCAGCAGACTGCCGTCGGGACCGAAGGTCACCTCTTTGCTGTCGGGGGGAACGCGGATCGGCTGGCGATTCTCGCCGAGGTAGGCGTGGCCGTCCGCCGTGGTGAGCGTCCCGTCCGCCGTCAGGCTCAGGTGCCCGGCGCGCGTGTAGCGTTCGCCTTGCGGCGTCCTCACGGCGAAGAAGCCGTCGGGGCCGCGCAGCGCGACGTCCAGGCCGCGGTTGGTGGTGGTGATCTGCCCGGCGCTCAGGTCCGGGCGCACGTTGCGCACCACCGAGTAATGCAGCGACCCATCGGCGCCGCGCTGAGCGTTCGCCAGCGTTTCGCGAAACAGCTCGCGGTCGGCGCGGAAGCCCGGCGTCGAAGAGTTCGCGATGTTGTTGGCCGCGACGTCGAGGGCCGACGTCTGCCCGACCGCGCCCGATACCGCCGCCCAGATACCAGTGCTCATGTCGCACTCCTGGGGGTTGGGTGGTTTGCCTGGATGATCACGGGCGCAGGTTAAGCAAGTGACGGGCCAAGCCTTGGAATCTCGCCTTCTGGTGGAGGCTTCGCACTTCGGCTGGGGAACACACATCCGTGCCGAGACGGGGGCGTCGGCTGATTGACGCGTCGTCAAGAAGACGTCGTCGTGGTTCGTCGCAGCTCTGACTCCGAGAAGCAGAAAAGCCCGACCGGGGACTGGCGTTTTGAGTTCTAGTCTTCACACTGAGAACCGCATGCGCGTGAATCCCGACCAGCAGATCTCTCCGCGCCACACGGATTGCGAGGCGCGTAAAGAGCATCTGGTAGAGCTCGGGCCGATCCACGACCTGCTCAAAGCACTAAACGATCCGTGCTGCAGCGGCACTCGGGTGACGACGCTCGTGTCGCACATCCCGCTGCTCGCGCACCGCTGTGTTCAGGCGCTGCTCGTCAAAAGACCCACGCTACGCGCCGCCTCCTTGAATCAGGCGCTCGCGCTGCTCGGCAACCGCGGGCTTGAGACGGAGCTGCTCCAGGTGCTCGAAGACCTGACGGTGCTGCGCTCCGAGCTCGACGCCGAAGCCGGCTGAGAGCGCGGCCCGGTTCTTGCTCCACCGAGGTCGCCGTGACCTCCGCGATTGCCTCCCTCGGACTCGCCCAGCAGCTGCCGCTCGAACGGCAGAACACGGCTCCCGCGCGCGCACCCCAGCGGCCGGGAGCGCCCGAGTTTTCGCTGGTGAACGCCGTCCGCACCCAGCTCACCCCCGGTGAAGCCAAGAACGCGCTGGAAGGCGCCTGGCGCGACCTGTTCGGCGAAACCCCGAGCCCCGAGACCTCGGCGATCCTGACGGCCCAATGGGCGCACGAGACCGGCCGCGGCGGCTCGATGTTCAACTTCAACTTCGGCGGCATCAAGGGCGCCGGCCCCGGCGGCCACTCCGTGCTGCAGCGCACGAAAGAAGGCTACGGCGACACCGAGCGCACGATCCGCGATCGCTTCCGCGCCTACGGCAGCGCCGAAGAAGGCGCTCGCGATTACGTGAAGCTCCTGAACGCGCGCTTCCCGAAGGCGCTCGATGCCGCGCGCGCGGGCGACGCCGAGGGCTTCGTCCACGCCTTGAAGCAGCGCGGCTACTTCACGGGCGAAGAGTCGGCGTACGTGCGCAGCGTCACCAACCTGTCGCGCGAAATGCTGGGCACCGAGCTCCAGCCGATGCGCAGAATCGATCAGAGCACCCTGCTCGCTCGTGCGGATTTTCCGGGCGGGCGCCAGCTGGGCGCCAACGCCGTCGACCCAGCTGCGTTCGCCGCCGCCGCGAACCCCGAGCTCGCGCCGTTCGTCGATTCGATGTCGATCACCGACGCGCTCGCCCGCTCGGCCCTCAGCATCACGCCCTTCTCCGACGATCGCCGCGAACGCGAGATCTGAGCCAGATCCGCGCCTCCGGGGCGCGCGCTTCGATTCGTCGCTCGCCCGAGTCACGGGCTACGAAACACCAATGCCCCTGGTCTCGCGCTTCGTATCGGCGCTCGGCCAGGGGCATCACGGACCCTCGAGTCGGTTCACGGGCCACCGCCCGTACCGCGTTATCTGTGGCGGCTCGCGGCGCCCTGCTTCTGCAGCTCGGCCACCGCCACCGGCCAGGCTTCGCGCAGCGGCGTGAGGACCCGCATCACGTCGTCGATCATGGCCGGATCGGCCTTGATGCGCGCGCTCTGGATCCGGTCGATGCAGAACTGGTAGACGCCCTGCAGGTTCTTGCAGAGGTCCGGGAAAGCCTCGTGGTCGAGCGCGATTTCGAGCTCTTGGACGATGGCCTGGCTCTTCGAGAGCAGCTCGCGGGCGCGGGACAGCTCCTTCTTGGCGATGCAGGCCTTCGCGCCGTTCAAGAATCGGAAGATACCGTCGTAGAGGGCGATGAGGATCTGGCCTGGACTCGAGGTCTGGACCAGGACTTGTTTGTAGCGGTTGACGGCCGTTTCGAGCATTGAAGTCTTTCAGGGGCGACTACGTCGAGGCGCGCAATCAGAAGCGGCCGATGTAGTTCATGAGGTTGTTGCTGGCGGCCACTCGGGTGTCCATCGCCGTGAACTGCTTGCGCAGAGCGTCGGCGTAACGGTTCAGCCGCTCGGTCTCGCGGTCAGCCTGTTCGTTCAGCGATTTGGAGCGAGTCTCCAGCCCTTGCTGGCGAATCGCGATCGAGCCCTTCCCTCGCTCAGCGACCGAGGTCGCGAGCTCGTTAAGAAGATCCATCACTCCGCCCTTGGTGTCGGTGCCGGCGAGGACTTTCGAGACGCTGGTCGGGTCGGCGGCGAGCGCTTTCGAAAGCCTGTCCTCGTCCAGCTTCAGCGAGCCGTCGCTCTGAAAGTTCAAACCGATCGAAGCCACGGAGCTGTACGTCCCGGTATCCTTCATCGGAGTCAGGACCGCGTTGCTCATGCGGGTGAGGATGTTTCGCAGAGTGGAGTCACCGGCCAGGGCCGCAGTGTTTGCTTTCACGCTGCCCCATCCGGACGTGAGGTGGATCTTCGAGACGACGTTGTTGAACGCGTCCACGACGCCCTTGAGCTTGTCTTTCAGCGCGGTCGGGTCGGACGAGACATCGACGGTGATCGGTGTCGGCGACTCCTTCTTCAGCGCGAGCGTCACGCCTTCGATGGCTCCGGCAACCTGGTTGTCCGGCCGCGTGACGGCCATGCCGTCGATCAGCACCTTGGAGTCGCAGGCGGCCTGGATCCGGTTCTCGGCCTTGTTCAGGCCGAGCGTGGTGCCGTTCTCGACCATGGTGACGCCGTTGGCGTCCCCAGTGTCGAGACCGCGGATCTGCAGGCGCTTCTCGTTACCGCTGTTGAAGATCGACGCGCTCAGCCGGAGGCCGGTCGCGTTGATCTTCGCGGAGATCTGCTCCATCGTGTCGGCGGGATCCAGCGTGATCTGCTTGGTCGTACCGCCGACCGTGAAATCGATGGTCCCGCTCTGACCCATCGGCGTCGTCGACGACGTCGATGGCTCCGAGTAGCTCCGGTGCGCCTTGGCGAGCCGCTCGACGACGACGTCGAACTGACCGGTCTGGGCCAGGCCGTTCGCGGACACCGCGAGCCCGGCCTCGTCGCTAGCGCTCGCTTTGAAGCCGGCGACGTCCCGGGCCTCTTGGAGACCCGCCGTCGCCGACTTCAACTTCGAGAGCAAACCCGACAGGTCACTCAGGGCCGTGACCGCGCTCTTCGCCTGACTCGCCTTGTTCTTGAGCTGCGACACGGGCTCGCTGCTCGCCTGGACCAAACTCTTGATGAGCGCTTCGGTGTCGAGACCGGAGCCGATGCCACTGTTGATTGTGATGCCCATCTTGCAAACTCGCTTCTAGATCCAGGACTTTGCGCTCACGCTCACACTCCACCGAACGCCAGGCGAGCCGGGGCTATCCCGGCTCGCCTAGCCCTAACTTGCGTTAGCGGAGGAGGCCCAGCGCGGTCTGCGGGATCTGGTTGGCCTGCGCCAACACCGAGACACCCGCCTGCGTCAGCACCTGGTTACGCGACATCTTCGCGGTCTCTTCGGCGACGTCCACGTCCACGATGCGCGAGTTCGCAGCGGACAGGTTCATGCGCATCGTCTGGATGTTGCTGGTAGCAACCTGCAGACGGTTCATCGCGCTACCGAAGTTCGAACGCGAATCGGACACGGTCTTGATCGCATCGTCGATCGTCTTCAGCGACGAGAGCGCCGAAGAAGCGCTGGTGCCGGACAGCGACGCCGCACTGAGCGAGCTCAGGTTCAGCGCGCCGAAGGCGACCTTGATTTGATCGGACGAGGCGTTGTTCAGACCGACCTGGAACGTCACGCTCGAGGAGGACGAGCCCACCAGCTTGATGCCGTTGAACGACGTCGAGTCCTGGATACGGGTCACTTCGTCCTTGAGCAGACCGAACTCCTTGTCCAGGTAGCCGCGGTCCTTCTCACCCAGCGAGCCGTTCGAGGCTTGCATCGCGAGCTCGCGCATACGCCCGAGAATCCCGTGCACCTCGCCCAACGCGCCTTCAGCCGTCTGCGCCATGCTGATGCCGTCCGCCGCGTTGCGCTCGGCAACGGAGTACGAACGGATCTGCGACTTCATACCTTCGGAGATGGCGAGACCGGCCGCGTCATCCGCCGCCGAGTTGACCCGGAAACCGCTGGACAGCTTGGCGAAGCTGCTCATCAGTGCCTTCTGGCTACCAGCCAGACGACCTTGGGCCTCGAGCGACGAGATGTTGGTTTGGATATTGATTGCCATGACTGAAACGAACTCCTTCTTGGAGACTGTTATCGAGAGCGAAATGCTCTCGTTGCAGGCCTTGTTGGCCTGTCAAAACTCATGAACGGGAGATGCGGGCGCGGCTTGAGACGAAAAACGAAGATCGCGAAACATTTTCTTGACTCGGCGATCCCGCCCCACAAATGCGGAGCGGTGCCGCGCGCGGCCTACACCGCACGCTCGAAGGCGCGAGCTTCGAGCTCTCGTTCATTGCTTCGATGAACGGCGCCGAGCGCGCTGCGTGTAATCCCGACACGCGCGCACGTACCCCTCCGTCTCCGGACGGCAGAAGCTCGCGGGCTCGGTGCCCGGCAGCTTCGCGTCTATCCGGCTCTCGATTTCTCGAGTCGGCAGGTCAGCGTGTTGACGCCGACTACGCCGTTTGGCTGGCGGTCTGCTCGGCGACCGGTTGAACGGCGCTTTCGCTGCCCTCGGTCTCGGGCTCGACCTCTGCGGCAGCTGCCTGGCCCGGGAGCTCCAGGCCGCTTTCGGCTGCGGCGCGGTTCGCTTCGACGATCGCGTCGAACACCTCTCCGCGCAGAATGGAACAGTGGTTCGGGGCGCGAACCGCGATTTTGACGGACGTCCTCGACGTCTGGGTCACGATGATCTCGATCTCGTTCGAGATCACGATGCGCTGTCCTTTGCGTCGTGAGAAAACCAGCATGACTTCCCTCTTCTGCAGGCTTCGTGCCGAAGTTCTTGGCTACGTGCCGAAGCGGCTGCGACTCTCGAGCCCGGACCTTTCGTTTACTAGATCCGAGACAGAGAGCCCAGATTCAAGATCTGCTGAGAGACCGCGACCGCGCGCTCGAGCGCTTGGGCGAAGGTGGTGGAGGCGGAATAGGCCTCGAACGGGTCGGCGGCGCCGAGCTCGTTCGTCTGCTTGTCGAGGCCGCCCTGGGCGAACTCGAGGGCGCTATCGGCGGAGGTGAGCCGGTCCAGGGTCAGGCCCACGCGGCTGCGCTCGGCCACGATCTGCGTGTGGGTATCGTCGATCGTGTCGAGGCTCGATTGAATGCCGGAGATGTCGTTGCCGCGGAGCGCGGTGACGAGATCGTTCAAGACCGCGAATGCGTTCTGTCCGCCCGGCTTGTTGAAGGCGTTGGGCCCGCTCGGGCTCACCGCCACCGTCACGCCGCGCCCGACCTCGAGCATCTGCGACTCGTTGTTGCCGGCGTAGTTGCCGTTCGAGTCCCAGGGCAAGGTCGTGGTGTTCGTCCCGGAGAAAAGGTAGCCGCGGCTACCCTGGGTGTTGGCGAGGCGCACCATCTCTTCGCGCAAGCTCTCGACTTCTTGAGCGAGCGAGGCGCGCCCCTCGTCCGGCAGGGTGCTGTTCGCGCCCTGCATCGCCAGCTCCTTGACCCGGAGCATCAGGTCGCTCGCCTGGCCGAGCGTGTTCTCGGCGTAGTCGATGTCGCCGCGCGCCGTGCTCATGCCCTCGCGGTACTCGGCGAGCTCCTGGCGCTGCGACTTCAAGCGCACGATCTGCGCCGCCGCCATCGGGTCGTCCGAAGGCGCCCCGATGCGAGACCCGGTCAGCGCCTGCTCGGCGGCCTTGGCCTGCTTCGACGACAGCTGAGTCAAGACTCGCGTCATCGAGTTGTATCGCATCATCTCGGTTACACGCATGGCTACAGCGCTCGCAGCAGGTCTTCGAGGAGACCATCGACGGTGGTGAGGACTTTGGAGGCGGCTTCGAAGGCGCGTTGATACTTGGTGAGCTGGACCATCTCCTCGTCGAGGGAGACGCCGCTCTGCGACTGGAACAGGTTCTCGATCTGCGCGTGCACGGCTTCGCGGTGCTCGGCAGTGTTC
>JALYWZ010000013.1 GCA_030852505.1 Myxococcota bacterium
GATCCAGATCCTCGGCATGTCCCGGATGCTGGTGAAGATCGGCAGCGTCGAGGCCGTGCGCGTCTTGCTCGAAGTCTACGTGCGCTTCGGCGAGTTCCTGCGGGTCGATACGCAGCTCCAGCTCGAGCGCCTCGGCGACAAGGCGGTGCCCGCGCTGATCGAAGCGCAGCGCCACCCTGCCGAGAAGATCGTGCGCTGGGCCAAGCGCCAGCTCGACATGCTCGGCCGCGCCGTGCCGAGCGAGGCCATCCAGACTCAAGATCATCAGGTCCTCGCCGACGTGCTCGTGGCTTACGGGCGGATCCGCAACCCGGACGCGACGCGCATCATCGTCTCGTTCGCCAACAGCGAGCGCGCCGTCGTGCGCGAGGCTGCGCGTCAGGCGATCGCCTTGATGGGCGAGGTGGCGACCTGGCAACTCCGGGACAGCTACGAAGACGTCGTCGGGAAGAAGCCACCCCGCGACTGGTCCTGGGAACGCACGGCGCGAGAGCTGTTTCGCGAGCTCGATCGCGCGCGCGACGCTGCCGTGGCCGAGGCCTTCGAGGCCGGCCGTGCCGCTCGACAGAAGGGCGACCTCGACGTGATGCGGCGCGCGTGGAACGAGCTGCTAGCCCGCGATCCCGACCCGGAGCGGCGCGAAGAGATGGCCGAGGGCTACCTGGCCTTCGCCGAGCGCTACTTCGAGGAGAGGCCGGCCGACGCGCGCGAGGCGCTGGTGCGGGCGCGGCGGCTCAGCGAGCAACCCGAAAAAACCTCTGAAATCGAGAGCTTACTGCTTACCGAGCGAGCGACTCAGCGTGCCCGCGACGGCATCGCCGATCTGACGCTGGTCCGGCGCGCGCTCGAGCTCTCGCCGTCGAACCGCCGGGCAAAGGCACTGCTCGAGCGTCTGAATCGGGGCGAGCCCGACGGCGCGACTCAGCGGACCCGCTGGCTCGCCTCCGGCGCCCTGGCGTTGATCGCCTTCGCGGGGCTCGGCGTATTGCTGTTCCGTCGCAAGTCGCCGGAGCCGCTGCCGGGGCCCGAAACGCCAGACCCCGAGCCCAAAGAAGCCGCTACCCCAGCCTCCGACCAGAGCGCAGACGCCCGCGACTCGGTGTGACGTGCTCAGTCTCGGTCGAGCACGACCGAACGCAGGAAGGCGCGCGGATGGCGCAACGAGTTCTTCGCCACCTGTCCGACGTCGAGCCGCGAAGGCCACGGATCATCGGCGTCGTAAACGGGATCCACGCAGCGCTCGCGGTGAGCTCGGTACCACTCGTTCCAGGCGGTCGCCTCGTCCTTCGAGAAGGCCCCCGATAACCCCTGGAGACCCACGAGCAGTCGAAACCCGGTCCGGTGGGCGTAAACTCGGCCGCTCGAGCCGGGCGCCCGAGCGTGCTCTTCACACAGCCGTGAGACGCGCTCTTGATCGCCGAGCGCGTAGTGATACGCGAGCAGCGGAAGCGGCAGACCGCGTGCGATGTCGAACGCCATCTGGTTGTAAAAGCGCGGGTTGAAATCGATGAGCATCGGAGTCCCCTCGTGCTCGATGAACTCCGTTTCGAACACGCCGTTGAAACCGACACGAGCCGTCAGGCGCTCGACACCGGCGACGAGGTCGGGCATCACCGGAGCTTCCTCGAAGCAGACACCGACGCCCATCCGCCGCGGGCGCTGTAGCAGCTTGCGGGAAGCCAGCACCCCGATCACCCGCCCGCCCCGCGCGAAGCCCGACAGGTTGTAAATACCGGTGGCGGCTTCCGGATAGTACTCCTGCACCAGGGGCATCGAGAGCGCCGGGTCGAAGGCGAGCAGCGACCGCTCGTGGCGGTGATTGGCGAACGCCCGGAACATGGGCGCCAGGTCTTCCGGGCGATCGACACGAACCCCCTTGCGGCGAGTCCGATACAACACCTGGGTCACCGGCTTCAGCGCGACCGGGAAGCGCGCCTCGCGAGCGATGCGCTCGACGTCGTCGAAGGATTCGGGACGCCAGGAGGGGGGCGTGAGCAAGCCCGCCTGAACCGCGTGCTCGTGCAGCGCGCTCTTGTCGAGCAGCTGGTGGATGGCGCCGATTTCCGGCACCGACAGGTGAAAGTACTCGGAGAGCCGCTCGCGGTTCAGCGCGTAGAGCCAGGCGGTGTCGTCGCAGGTCGGCAGCAACACGTGCTTCTCGTGGGTCGCGCCGAACTCACACAACCAGTCGATGAAGCTCGTCGCCTCGAGCACCGGCGGACAGCGGACGCTGCCGGTCGCATATTTCGACGAGCCGGAGAGCGACCAGCGCGAAGGAGAGGCGACGGTCACCGAGACGCCCGAGCGACCCAAGCTGCGAACCGCGGCCAGCGTGCCGTAATAGTCGGGGGTGGTGAGCAACGCCGGCGGGAGACGTCCGGGTACCGGCGCAGGGTGAGAGTCCCGAGCCGCGACGAGACGCGGCCGCATCGCGGAGGAAGGTAAACCCGCCGGGGGAGTGGGCTCTCGCGGCGTGTCCTGCGGAACCGCCGCGTGCGCCCGAAGCACCCGCTCCGAGTTCGGCTCGGGCCGGCGCGGCTGGGCGTCGTCGTATCTTGGCGCTCGGGCGGTCATCGCGATACCGCCAAGGTTCGGATACCCAGTGGGATTACTGCGCAGTCGAGCATGCGGGCGGATCCTCTCGAAAAGCGCTCACCGGACTGCAAAGCTCGTTCCGCAGACTTGGAGCGCCATTGTTTCGGTGCCGTTCGGCGGAAACACCGCAGAGCCGCCGAATGTTTCGTGGTCCTGCCGATGCGGATTGCCCCGCGGTTGTTAACGCCACTCCTTCTTGCCACAATGGACGCTCGATGCACTCGGCCAGTCGGCCTACCGTGTTGATTGCGCGGCATTCTGGAGTACTTACTGCGCGCATGCGCCGACCAGCCCGCTCGTAGCCTCGAACTCGCGCTAGAACCCGGTCGCCATGACGACCGAGCCTCACGCGTATTCCACCGGGGCCGCCCTGGATTTCGACTGCTGCGTTTGCGGTCGCTCGAGCTACGACACCTTCCTCGACGACGTCCCGGATCGTCTCGGCGTGATCCCCGGGGGCTCGACGTACGTGCGCTGCCAGAGCTGCGGGTTGATCGCTCTCCACCCCCGGCCGAGCTTCGAGGAGACGGCGAGCTTCTACCCCAAGTCGTTCTGGCGGACGGAGTCCTCGCCGAGCGAGCCGCCGAGCGTGGCGAAGCGCTTCGAGACCTGGTTTCGCGAGCGATTGATCGAGTCGGAGTTCGCGATCATCGCCGAGCAGCTGCACCCAGGCATCCGCCACCTGGACGTGGGCTGCGCGACGGGCGACTTCATCGCGCTCTGCCAGGCGCGCGGCACCGTGTCGACCGGGATCGAGCTCAGCGAGTCTGCAGTGCGCCACTGCCGAGAAGAGCGCGGCCTCGACGTGATCCACGGCGATCTCGTCGACACGGACTTCGGCGATCGCAAGTTCGACCTCATCACTTACAACGGCGTGCTCGAGCACGTGCCCGATCCTCACGCCCACGTTCAAAAGTGCGCGACGTTGCTCGCACCCGGCGGCCGCCTCGTCATCCTCGGCTTGCCGAACATCGAGTCCGCCGGCTTCCGCGTCGCCGGCAAGCGCTGGATCGGCCTCGACGCCCCGCGCCACGTCCACCAATTCTCGGCTGAATCGCTGCGCGCGCTGCTCTCGCACGCCGGCTTCGAGCTCAAGAGCATCGACTTTCGATCACCGCGCTTCAATCCGCCATCGCTCGTCGCGTCGCTGATCCCTCCGCTGCACCGCCACCAGTTCGACGCCTACGAAGCCCGCACCGGGAAGAACCCGGTCCTGCGCAAGGCCGCGCTGCTCGCCGCGCTCCAGGTCGCACGCCCCTTCGACAGCGCCCTCTGCCGGTTTGGCCTCAGCGAACACATGAGCTGCGTCGCTGAGCTGCGCCCGTCCTGAGCACCGCCCGCCAGTCGAGGGCGCACGGCTTGCCCGGACGCAGGCGCACCAAAACAGAAACGCCCACGTTTCCGCGGGCGTTTGCTGCTCTTTGCTGCGAGTCGCTTACTCGGCGCTCTGCTCGGCTTTCGCCTTCCTCGCGCGCTTCGGCTTCTCCGCGGCACCGGCCTCGGCGACCGGCGGTGCGGCGGCCTCGGTCGTCTCCGGCGCCGCTTCCTTCGGGCCGCGCTTCTTCTGCGTCGGGCGGCGCGGCGGAGCCGTGAAGCCTTCGACGAACTCGACCAGCGACATCGGGGCGTTGTCGCCGCGACGCCGGCCGAGCTTGATGATGCGTGTGTAGCCGCCGGCGCGGTTGTGGAACCGCACCGTCAGATCGACGAACACCTTCTCGAGCAGGTCGATCTTCTGCTCCTGCCCGTCCTTCTGGACGACGGCAAAGCGGCGCAGAAACTCGGCGACCTTGCGCTGCGCCGACTGGCGCCGCAGGCGATCCGCCACCGAGAGCTGGTCGTGCGGGGTGTACGCGATCGGACCGAGCCGAACCGCGCGAGTGATCAACCGCTCGGCAACGCGGCGCAGCTCCTTGGCCTTGGCGTCCGTCGTCTCGATGCGCTCGTGCGCCACGAGGTTCGCGGTGAGCGCGCGCAACATGGCGCGACGGTGACTGGTGTTACGGCCGAATTGCCGTCCGGCTTTCTTGTGCCTCATGACAGACCCAGAACTTCCTCGAGCGGCTCAGCCCTGCTGGAGCTGCTGCTTCCAGCGCTCCAACATGCCCGGCCAATTGTCGAACTTCATGCCCAGCGAGAGACCCATCGTGCCGAGGATCTCCTTGATTTCCTTGAGCGACTTCCTGCCGAAGTTCTTGGTCTTCAGCATGTCTTGCTCCGTCTTCTGCACGAGCTCGCCGATCAGCGTGATGTTGGCGTTCTGCAGGCAGTTCGCCGAACGCACGCTGAGCTCGAGCTCGTCGACCGACCGGAACAGGTTCTCGTTCAGCGGCTGCTCGTCGGCGCCCGAGATCTGATACGAGGTCTCCTCGGTCTCTTCGAAGTTGATCCAGATCGAGAGCTGCTCTTTCAGGATCTTGGCGGCGTACGCCACCGCGTCGACCGGGCGCACCGCGCCGTTGGTCCAGACCTCGAGAACCAGCTTGTCGTAATCCGTGACCTGGCCGACGCGCGCGTTCTGCACGGTGTAGTTCACCTTGCGGATCGGCGAGAACAGGGCGTCGATCGGGATCGTCGCCAGCGGCATCGCGGGGTTCTTGTTGCGCTCGGCCGGCACGTAGCCGCGGCCGACGTTGATCGTGAGCTCCATCGCCAGAGGGCCCTTCTTGTCGAGGGTGGCGATGTGGTGGTCGGGGTTCAACACGGTCAGACCGTCGACGGTCTTGATGTCGCCCGCGAGGACCGGCCCGGGGCCTTCCTTCTCGAGGCGAACCGTGTACGTGCGGGGCGACTCGACCTTGAACACCACCTCTTTGAGGCTGAGGATGATGTCGGTCATGTCCTCCACGACGTCCGGAATCGTCGTGAACTCGTGGAGCGCGCCGTCCATGCGCACGGCGGTGATCGCCGCGCCTTGAAGCGAGGCGAGGAGCACGCGACGCAGCGAGTTGCCGACCGTGATGCCGAACCCGCGCTCGAGCGGCTCGCAGGTGAACTTGCCGTACGAGGTGCTGTTGGACTCCGGGTCGAGCTGAATCGCCTTGGGGCGGATCAGATCGCGCCAGTTCCTGCTCGTCATCTGGGTGACCATCGGTGTCTCCATGCTCTTTCCTTCCTTGCTTCAGGGTTTTGCGCGACCGTCCCGAACACTGAGGAAACCCGCTTCCTTTCGTGCTCCGCGGTCTGCCCGCACACTGCGAAACCAATCAGGCGGGTACGCGTACCCGCCTGCGCCGGACCGAACCGTGCTCGGCTCTAGCTACCGGGAGTAATACTCGACGACGTACTGCTCGCGAATCGCCGGCTCGTTGAGCTCGTCGCGAACCGGCATCGACTTCATCGTGCCCGTGAAGTTCGCGCCGTCGACCTCGAACCAGCTCGGGCTCGGGCGGTTCTTCGCCGAGGCCAGGGCCGCCGTGATGTACGGGATCTTGCGGCTCTTCTCGTGGATCTCGATCTTGTCGTTCGGCTTCACCCGATAGCTCGGGATGTTGACGCTCTTGCCGTTGACCAGGATGTGCTTGTGACGCACGAGCTGGCGACCCTGGGCGCGGCTGGCCGCGAAACCCATGCGGTGCACGACGTTGTCGAGGCGACGCTCGATCAGCCCCAGCATCTCTTCACCCGTACGACCCGGCAGGCCGGTCGCCGCCACGTAGTAGCCCGCGAACTGGGCCTCGAGCAGGCCGTAGATGCGGCGCATGCGCTGCTTCTCGCGAAGACGGAGGCCGTACTCGCTGAGCTTGATGCGCGCCTGGCCGTGCTGGCCCGGCGGGTAGGGGCGGCGCGACACGCCGCACTTGTCGGTGAAGCAGCGCTCACCCTTGAGGTAGAGCTTGTTGCCGTGACGACGGCAGACCTTGCAGACGGGACCGATGTAGCGAGCCATAGTCTTCTACTCCGTCACACGCGGCGCCGCTTGGGGGGCCGGCAGCCATTGTGCGGGATCGGGGTCATGTCGCGGATCAGCGTCACGCGGAAGCCGACCTGCTGAAGGGCGCGGAGGGCGCTCTCGCGACCGGCGCCGGGGCCTTTGACGAATACCGCCACGGAGCGCACGCCGTGCTCCATCGCGCGCCGCCCCGCCTCTTCGGCCGCTAGCTGCGCCGCGAACGGCGTCGACTTGCGCGAGCCCTTGAAGCCGCGCGAACCCGCGCTGGCCCAGGAGATCGTCGCGCCGTTCACGTCCGTGATCGTGACGATGGTGTTGTTGAACGTCGACTTGATGTGGGCGATGCCGGAGTAGATGTTCTTCTTGACGGCTTTTTTCGCCGGACGCGCTTTGGGAGTCGCCATGTGCTTTCCTCAGCCAGCCTCAGGCCCTACGCCCGAGGTTCTTGCGCGGACCCTTGCGCGTGCGCGCGTTGGTGCGCGTCCGCTGACCCCGCACGGGGAGACCTTTGCGGTGGCGGAGGCCGCGGTAACAACCGAGGTCCATCAGCCGCTTGATATTCGCCTGCACCTCGCGGCGCGCGTCGCCCTCGACCTTGATCGTGGATTCGATCGCGTCGCGGATCGCCTTGACGTCGGCTTCCGTCAGCTCCTCGACGCGCTTGGTCTCGGGGACGTTGGCCGTCGCGCACAGGCGCTTCGAGGTCGTGAGCCCGATGCCGTAGATGTACGGCAGGGCGTGAACGATGTGTTTCCGTCGCGGGAGATCGACGCCAGCAATGCGTGCCATGGTTCCTCTTTACCCTCAGCCCTGACGCTGCTTGTGGCGCGGGTTGTTGCAGATGATGCGAAGGACGCCGCGGCGCTTCACGATCTTGCACTTGTCGCAGATTTTCTTGACGCTGGGTCGCACCTTCATGGCCTGCCTCTAGAGCTTCCTGATGATCTTTCCGCGGTTCGGATCGTACTGGGAGAGTTGAACGAGGACCTTGTTACCTGGGAGGAGTCGCACGACGGCGTGCCTGAGCTCGGGAGCTGCCCCGGCGCTGACCGTTCGACCCGTTTCGAGTCGGACGCGGAACAGAGCGTTGGGCAGTGCTTCCTCGATGATTCCTTCGCTGGTTTCGTCTTTCGTTCGTTGTCTCCGTGAGTGGTTTCTTCAGTTCTTGCCGAGCGCGGACAGGATCCGCCCCGTGATTTGCGCCGGCTCGCCCACTCCGTCGACTCGCTTGAGCAAGCCGAGGCGCTGATAGTGAGGGAGCAGCGCGGCGGTCATCGCGTCGTAAGCATCCAGACGCTTCTTGACCGTTTCCTCCCGATCGTCGGCCCGATGTTCGAGCTCGGCGTCCGGGGGGGGAGGGTTATACTTCAGGTGGTAGATCTGTCCAGAGCGTTTGTCGGTCCGACGCAGGGTGGCACGCTCCATGAGGAGCTCGCGGTCGACGTCGATCTGAACCACGCCGTCCAACGGCGTCTGCAGCTTTTCCAGTAGTGCCGAAAGTGCCTCGGCCTGGGGCACGGTTCGCGGAAATCCGTCGAGGATGAAACCCGCCTGAGCGTCCGCCTCGCGCAGGCGCTCCTCGACCAGGCCGATCACGACCGAGTCGGGTACCAGGCCGCCAGCGCTCATGTACTTCTCGGCTTCCTTGCCGAGGGGGGTGCCGGCCTTCAACGCCGCGCGCAGCATGTCGCCCGTCGAGATCTTCGGGACCCCGAAACGCGCGCCGAGCTTGTCGGCCTGCGTGCCCTTGCCGCTCGCGGGCGCACCCAGAAGGATGATCCTCAAGCCGGCCTCCGACCGCTGAGCCGTGCGACACCGGGACCGGTCATGGTCTCGTAGCTGCGGCTGATGAGGTGGGCTTCGATCTGGTTCACCGTCTCGAGCGCGACGCCGACCACGATCAACAAGCTCGAGCCGCCGAACTGGAACGGCACGCGGAAGCTCATCGCGACCATCGACGGCACGACGCAGATCACCGCGAGGTAGACCGAGCCGGCCACGGTCAGCCGGGTCAGCACGTTGTCGATGTACTCGGCCGTCTGCTTGCCGGGACGGATGCCCGGGATGTTGGCCTGCTGCTTCTTCAGGTTCTCGGCGACATCCACCGGCTGGAACATCACGCTCGTGTAGAAGAACGCAAAGAACACCGTCAGCAGCGCGAACAGCAGCTGGAACAGCCAGTCCCCGCGGCTCAGCGCCGCGCTGAAGGCCTGCATGAACGGCACCTGGAAGCCGGCCAGCGTCGCCGGGAACATCAGCAAGCTCGAGGCGAAGATCGCCGGGATCATGCTGGCCATGTTCACCTTGAGCGGCAGGTGCGCGCGCTGCGCGCCGTACACGTGCCTGCCGACCTGGCGCCGCGAATACTGGATCGGGATCCGTCGCTGCGCGCGCTCGAAGAACACGACGGTCGCGACGCTGAGCCCGAGCACCGCGAGCAGGATCGTCAGCGACAGCGGCTGGATTTCACCCGCGTTGCTCTTCCAGTAGGTCATCACCCCGCCTGGAATGCCGCTCACGATGCTGGCGAAGATGATCATCGAGATACCGTTGCCGATACCTCGCTCGGTCGCCTGTTCGCCGAGCCACATCAAAAGGCCGGTGCCCGTGGTGAGCGTGATGATCGTCATGGCGCGGAAGGCCCAGCCGGGCTCCGCAACGACGTCGCCGAAGCGGCCGCCGCCCATGTCGCTGTTGTTCATGCCCTCCAGCATCATGGCCACGCCGAAGCCCTGGAAGATGCTGAGCACGATCGTGCCGTAGCGCGTGTACTGCTCGAGGCGACGCCGCCCGGCCTCGCCCTCTTTCTTCATCTCCTCCACCTGCTTCGACACCAGGCCGAGCAGCTGCATGATGATGCTGGCGGAGACGTACGGCATGATGCCGAGCGCGAGGATCGACAGGTTCTCGAGCGCGCCGCCCGAGAACATGTTCAAGAACCCGAGCAGGCCGCCCTGCTGGCTCACGATGTGACGCATCACCTGGCGATCGACGCCGGGCGTGGTGATGAACACACCGATCCGGTAGATCGCGATGATCGTCAGCGTGAAGACGATCCGCCGGCGAAGCTCCGGGACCTTGCCGATGTTCGAGAACCCCTGGAAAATCGCCATTCAGTAGGGCCTTGCTCGGAACGATGCGGTCGCGCTCGAAATCGAGCGTCAGCCCTCGGCTTTTTGCGCGACCGGCTCCGGGGTCACGACCTTGCCGCCGGCTTTTTCGACCTTTTCACGAGCGGACGCGCTGGCCAGGTCGACCACCACCGTCAGCTTCTTCTGGATCTCGCCCTCGCCGAGCAGCTTGATCTTCACGTCGCGGCCCTGGACCAGGCGCGCGCCGCGAAGCGCTGCGGCGTCGACCGTGGAGCCCGCGGCGAACGCCTCGAGCGAGCTCAGGTTCACGATGACGACGTTCTCCGGGAAGGGCGCGCGGAAGCCGCGCTTCGGCAGACGGCGCTGGAGCGGGGTCTGGCCGCCCTGGAAGTGCAGCTTGCCGAAGTTGCCGCCGTGGCGGCACTTCTGGCCCTTGGTGCCCTTGCCGCAGGTCTTGCCAAGACCGGAACCGATGCCGCGGCCGACCCGCTTTTCGCGGATCTTGGAGCCGGCCGGCGGGGAAAGCTTCGCTAGCAAGGCGCTCATGCCTTCTTCTCCTCCACCTTCACCAGGTGAATGACCTTCTTGATCATGCCGCGGAACGAGGGAGTGTTCTCCACCACCACGGACGAGCCCGGACCGCGCAGGCCGAGACCCTTGAGCACGCGCCGCTGCGGGTGCGGGCGGCCGATCTCGCTCACGGTCTGGAGGACCTGGAGCTTGACGCTGTTCATCGCTGCACTCCGGCGGTCAAGCCGCCGCTGTGGTCCAGGGTGCCAGCCACGATCGACGTGGCCGTACCTGCCTGGTTCGCCGACGCCGCCACCGGATAATCCGCGGCGACCTCGTCGATCGACTTGTCGCGCGAGCCCGCGACGGTCTCGGCCGAGCGCAGGCGCTTGAGCGCGTTCACCGTGGCGTGAACCACGTTGTACTTGTTGTTCGAGCCGAGGCACTTCGACAGAACGTCGTGGATGCCCGCGGACTCGACGACCGCGCGAACCGGGCCGCCGGCGATGACGCCGGTACCCGGCGAGGCCGGGCGGAGCAGCACGCGACCCGCGCCGAACTCGCCGATCACGTCGTGCGGGACGGTGGCGCCGACCATCGGCACCTTGAACATGTTCTTGCGGGCCTGATCGTTGCCCTTGCGGATCGCTTCGGGAACTTCATTGGCCTTGCCGAGGCCGACGCCCACGTGACCGGATTCGTCGCCGACCACGACCAGCGCGGCGAAGCTGAAGCGACGGCCGCCCTTGACGACCTTCGCCACGCGGTTGATGTGAATCACCCGCTCCTTCAGCTTTTCGTCGTCGATCTGTTGAATGCTCATGGCTTGACCTTGAATTTCAGAACTTGAGCCCGGCTTCGCGCGCGGCCTCGGCGAGGGCCTTGACGCGGCCGTGGTAGAGGTAGCCGTTGCGGTCGAAGACGACCTTCTCGACGCTCTTGGCGAGGCACATCTTGGCGATCAGAGCGCCGACCTTGCGCGCTGCGGCGGTCTTGTCGTCCGACTCGAGGGTGCCCTTGAGATCGCGCGACAGCGTGGAAGCCGCAGCCAGCGTCTTGCCGTCGCCGTCGTTGACGACCTGCGCGTAGATGTGAGTCGCCGAACGGAACACGCTGAGGCGGGGGCGCTCGACGGAGCCGGAGATCTTCCGGCGAATGCGGAGTTTGCGGCGTGTGCGGCCACTGAGTGCGGTAGACGACATGACGACCTCTTACTTGCCCTTGGCCTTGGCGGCCTTGCCCGCTTTGCGCCGAATCGCTTCGCCGCGGTAACGAATGCCCTTGCCGCCGTACGGCTCCGGCGGGCGAAGATCGCGGATCGAAGCCGCGATCTGTCCGAGCAGCGACTTGTCGGCGGAGGTGAGCACGAGCAGCGTGCCCTTGGAGTCAGCCGGAACGTTGCCGCTGACGCCGGGGGGCAGCTCGACCTGGGTCGGGTGCGAGAAGCCGAGCGCGAGGCTCACGGTCTGACCCTTGACCTCGCAGCGGTAACCGGTGCCGACGAGCTCGAGCAAGCGCTCGTAGCCCTCGGCCACGCCCTTGACCTTGCTCTGCAAGAGCGCACGGCCGAGGCCCTGGTAGCGAGCCGCGTCGCGGCCCGGCGCCGAGCTCTCCAGCACCAGCTGATCGCCGTTCTTCTTGAGCTGCACGGTCGGCGGCAGCTCGAGCGACAACTTGCCCTTCGGGCCCTGGATGTCGAGCTTGCTGCCGCTGACGTTGACGGTGACACCCTTCGGCAACGCCACGGGGCGCTTGCCGACGCGCGATTGCTTGCGCGCTTCGACGACTGCTTCGGCCATCACCACACCTCGCAAAGCAGCTCGCCACCGACCTTGCGGCGACGCGCTTCTTTGTCCGTCATCAGCCCGTGGGACGTGCTCAGGATCGACACGCCCAGGCCGCTCAGAACGCGCGGGATCTGGTCGTGGCGAACGTACACGCGGCGGCCGGCGCGCGACACGCGGCGCATGCCGCGGAAGGCGCTCTCGCGCTCGTTCGAGTACTTGAGGACGATGGTCAGCATCTCGTGCTTGCCCTCGCCCCACTCCTCGGTACGAACGTCCGCGACGTAGCCCTCTGCCTTGAGCAGATGGGCGATGCTCGTCTTCAGCTTGCTGGAGGGCAAGCGAGTGAGCTCGTGCCGCGCCAACGCAGCGTTGCGGAGGCGGGCCAACATGTCGGAAATCGGGTCGCTCACCATGGCTCTCACCAGCTCGCTTTGGTCACACCCGGGAGCTCGCCGCGCAGCGCCATCAAGCGCAGGCACACGCGGCACAGCCCGAAGTCACGGTAGAAGGCACGTGCCCTGCCGCAGGCGCGGCAACGGCTCACGTGACGGGTCTTGAACTTGGGGGGGCGATTCAACTTCGCCCACTGAGAAGCACGCGCCATGGCTCAGCTCCTGAACGGCATTCCGAGCGCCCCGAGAAGCTCCTTCGCTTCCTCGTCGCGCTCCGCAGTAGTGACGAACGTGATGTTCATGCCTTTGATCTTCTCGACCTTGTCGAAGTCGATCTCGGGAAACACGATCTGCTCCTTGAGACCGAGCGTGTAGTTCCCGGCTCCGTCGAACCCGCGCGGGCTCACGCCGCGGAAGTCGCGCACGCGCGGCAGCGCGAGCGTGACCAGGCGGTCGAGGAACTCCCACATCCGTTCGCGGCGCAGCGTGACCTTGACGCCGATCGGCATCCCCTCGCGCAGCTTGAAGGTCGCGATCGACTTCTTGGCGCGGGTGACGACCGGCTTCTGGCCGACGATCGCGGTCATTTCGGCCACGGCGGCGTCGATCAGCTTCGGGTTCCCGACGGCTTCGCCGAGGCCCATGTTCAGCACGATCGCGCGCAGGCGCGGCACCTGCATCGGGTTCTTGTACCCGAAGCGCTTCATCAGGCCCGGGGTGACGTCGGTCTTGTACCGGGTCCGAAGACGCGGTTCGACGGCTTCTGCTTCGGCCATCTCGCTCAACCTTTCTCCGCAACGGCGGAGATCACGGCGCCGCTCTTGCCGAGCCGCGACTTCTTCTCGCCTTCGATCTTGACCTTCACCCGCGTCGGCTTGTTGCTCTGGGGATCGATCAACATCAGCTTGGACAGCGCGATCGGCGCCTCGACCTCGAGGATGCCGCCCGGACGCTGCTGGGTCGGCTTCACGTGGCGCTTCACGCGACGCACGCCTTCCACGACCGCGAGACCGCGATCCTTCAGCACGCGCGAGACCTTGCCGCGCTTGCCCTTGTCCTCGCCGCGGATCACGACGACCTCGTCACCGGTACGGATGCGGTTCATCACAGCACCTCCGGGGCGAGCGAGATGATCTTCATGAACTTCTTGGCGCGAAGCTCGCGGGCGACGGGGCCGAAGATACGGGTGCCGACCGGCTCGGACTGCGCGTTGATCAACACGGCGCTGTTGTCGTCGAAGCGGATGTAGCTGCCGTCGTTGCGGCGGTACTCGCGCTTGGTGCGGACCACGACGGCCTTGGCCGTGTCGCCCTTCTTGACCTTGCTGCCCGGCAGAGCCTCTTTGACGGCGACCACGATCACGTCGCCCAGCGCGGCGTAACGGCGGCGCGAGCCACCGAGCACCTTGATGCACTGCACGCGCTTGGCGCCGGAGTTGTCGGCCACTTCCAGGACGGATTGCATCTGAATCATTGCATTGCTCCGTCGGGATCAGGAAGAGAGCTCGGACGCGGGGCGTTCGAGGAGACGTGCCACGGCCCAGCGCTTGTTGCGCGAGATCGGGCGGTGCTCGACGATCTCCACGCGATCGCCGGTCTTGTATTCGTTCTTCTCGTCGTGAGCGTGGTAGCGCTTCCGCACTCGCACGTACTTTTTGTACATCGGGTCGCGCTTGAAGCGGACGACCTCGACCACGACCGTCTTGTCCATCTTGTCGCTCCGCACGCGCCCGATCAGGCGGCGGCGGTACGGGGCGTGTTCTTCGGCGCTGCTCACGACTTGGCTCCCTGGCTCGCTTCGAGCTCTCGACCGCGCAGGATCGTCTCGATCCGTGCGACGTCGCGCTTGGTCTTCTGGATCAGGCTCGTGTCCTCGAGCTGATCGGTCCAGACCTTCATCCGGTAGGAAAACAGGTCCTTCATCATCGAGGCCTTGAGCGTGGCAAGGTCCTCGGTCGAACGTTCACGCAAGTCTTTGGCCTTCATTCGACGTAACCTCGCGTGAGAAATCGGGTTTCGATCGGGAGCTTGGAGGCTGCGAGCTTGAACGCCTGACGGGCCTCGGCTTCGGGCACGCCGGCGATCTCGAACAGCACGCGACCGGGCTTGACCACCGCCACCCAGCCTTCGACGGAGCCCTTACCGCTACCCATGCGGACTTCGAGCGGCTTCTTGGTGATCGGCTTGTCCGGGAACACGCGGATCCAGAGCTTGCCGGCGCGCTTCACGTGACGCTGAATCGCCATACGGCCGGCCTCGATCTGCCGCGAGGTGATGAAGCTGCGGGCGGTGGCCTGCAGCGCGAAGTCGCCGAAGGACACGTCGGAGCCCTTCCAGGCGATCCCGCGGTTCTTGCCCTTCTGCTGCTTACGAAACTTGGTGCGCTTGGGTGACAGCATGGCTCACTCCGGGATGCGGCGCGCCTTGCGCTGCAGCACTTCGCCCTTGAAGATCCAGACCTTGACGCCGATGACGCCGTAGGTGGTGCGCGCCTCGGCCAGGCCGAAGTCCACGTCCGCGCGCAGGGTGTGGAGAGGCACGCGCCCCTCGCGGTAGGTCTCGACGCGGCCCATTTCGGCGCCGCCGAGGCGGCCGGCGCAGCGCACGCGCACGCCCTTGGCGCCGAACTTCATGGCCGTGGTCAGCGCCTTCTTCATGGCGCGACGGAAGGCGATGCGGCGCTCGAGCTGGGTCGCGATGTTCTCGGCCACGAGCTGCGCGTTGGTCTCGGCCTTGCGCACCTCCTGCACGTCGATGAACACCTCGTTGTGCGTGAAGGACTGCACGCCGGGGAACTTGGTCTCGCCCTTGGCGGCGGTGTCCATGTTGCCGGTCTTGAGGATCTCGATGCCCTTACCGCCCTTGCCGATCACCATGCCCGGCCGCGCCGTGTACACGATGACCTTGGCCTTGTTGGCGGCGCGCTCGACCTCGACGCTCGCGACGTTGGCGTTGTACAGGTAGTCCTTCACGGCCCGCTTGATGCGGATGTCTTCGTGAAGCCACAGCGTGTACTGCTTGTCTTCGTACCACTTGCTCGTCCACGTCTTGATGACGCCGAGACGAAAGCCATAGGGATGAGTTTTTTGTCCCATGTTCTTTTGCCGGGTTGTTGGCTGCGGCGGGTTAGCGCTGATCGAGCTCGATCAGGATGTGACTCACGCCCTTGGTGATTTGCGTAGCGCGGCCCTGAGCGCGCGGGCGCCAGCGGCGAAGATGCGCGTTCGACGCCTTGTCGACCGCCGCCTTGCTGATGAACAAGGAGTCGGTGTCGACGCCGGGCTTCTTCTGCTTGGCGTTGGCGACGGCGCTCGCGATCAGCTTCTTGACGAAGGGAGCGCCGCTCTTGAACGTGAAGTCCAGAAGCTGCAGGGCTTCGGAGGCGTCACGGCCGCGCACCAGGTTGACGATCATCCTGGCCTTGCGCGGACTAATCCTTTGAAATCGTGCAGTTGCAGAAGCGATCATGCGACAGTTTCCTCGTGAGACCCGTCGTCCCCCCGAGGCGCGGGAGGCCGGCGCCCCGTCATCCGCCCGGAGGGGCGGCTGGCAAGGCCGAAAGTTCCTAGCGGAAACCTCGGCCTGCGAAGGGGACCGGCCTATTAGCAAAGCACCGGGACCTAGGCAAGCGATCGCCCGCAAAGATCGTTCCCAGCCTGCTCCAAAAGACAGGTTTGCTGAACAGTCGTTCCCCGATCCGGCTCTCCAGCGCTTCTCGGTCTATCGTTCCGCCGGTGTCCGAGCACAGCCAGCTGCCGTCGGAGTGCGTCCTCCCCTTGTTCCCGCTGCCCGGCTTCACGCTGTTTCCGGGTACCCGCGTGCCGCTGCACGTCTTCGAGCCGCGCTACCGGCAGCTCGTCGCGGACGTCCTCGACAAGGATCGGCTGCTCGCGCTCCCGCAGCTCAAGCCCGGCTACGAGCCCTCGTACTACGGACACCCCGAGGTGTTCGCGATCTGCGGCGTAGGCCGGATCGTCGAGCACGTGGAGTTGCCCGATGGCCGTTACAACGTGCTGGTCGAGGGCATCGGCCGCGTGCGGCTGATCGAAGAGGCATCGGTGCCGACCGCGTACCGCAGCGCCCGCTTCGAACGCCTGGACGAGCACAGCGGTTCGGCGGGGCTGGTGGTGAGCGCGCTCGCGACCGAGCTCCAGGCGTTGTGCGGCCGCCTCGAGAAGAAGCTGCCTGCGCTGGCGTCCGTGCAAGCCATCTTCAAGGAGACGAACACCGCCGGGGGCCTCGCCGATCGCGTCGCGGCCGCGCTCGTGGCCGACCCGGCCGAGCGTCAGAGCCTGCTCGACGAGCTCGATCCCGCCGTGCGGCTCGAGCGATTGATCGCGCACCTGTACGAGGTGTCGAGCGCGTTGCCCGGGGGAAAGTCAGAGCGCGAGTTGAATTAGGCCGAGGGGCTATCAGCCGCCAGCCGTCGCGGCCAACAGCGCGCTCGCGAAGGTTACCGCTCGAGGACACGCGCGAGCCCTGGGCCCCCACCCTTCCAGACACCGAGCTCCAAAAGTCCCAGCCTGATAACTGATAGCTGATGGCCGATGGCTGACGGCCAGCAGCCTAAAGCGCTAAACACGTCTCATGCGTGGGTGTATCCGGGGACGGTATTCTTGGTTCGGTGTCGGGAGCGTTCTGCTGTTCGCGGCCTTGTCGTCGTGCGGAGGCAGCAGCGGCGACAAGGACGAAGACGTCGACGGTGGTCCGAGTCAGGACACCGTGAAGACGTGCTTGGCATGTTCCGGCGCCCAGTGTCCGAGCGAAACGCGAGCGTGCGACGCGAACGAAAACTGTAAAGCGCTCAGAAGCTGCGCGCTCGCGTGCAACGACACCGCTTGTCAGAACCAATGCTTGAGCAGCGTCCAAAGCGACGGCGCCGCCGTGATCGCCCTGGGCAATCTGCTGGCCTGCGCCACCACGGCCTGCGACGCCTGCGGCAAGGCGGGCGTACCGAGCACACCC
>JALYWZ010000674.1 GCA_030852505.1 Myxococcota bacterium
CGACAGCCCGATCCCGGGCATGCCGGATCCGCTCGTTCCCGAACCCAAGCCGAGCAGCGGCCCCAAGCAGATCCAGCTCCAGTGCGAGCTCGACAAGCTGCCTCGGGTCGGCACGCTGATCGCCACCATGGTCGACGCCGAGACGCAGGCCGCGGTCGGCGGCGCACGCGTGAAGATCACCGATCGGCTGGGACGCGAGCTCGTGCTCGAGGGTGACGCCACGGGCGTGTTCCGCTTCGAGAACATCAGCCCCGGTACGGTCAAGCTGACGATCGAAGGCCCGGGTTACCTGCCGACGGCGACCGAGCTGACGGTGAAGGAGTTCGAGGAGCTGCAGAGCCGCGTGCCACTGAACCGGCGCCCGGCGCGGCCCAACGTGGCCCTGCAAGGCACGAACATCACGCTGAAACGGCCGATCTTGTTCCAGACGGGCGCTGCACAGATCGCGCCCGAGTCGATGGCGATCGTCGAGGAGGTCGCGGACCTCCTCAAGAACCGCCCCGATCTCGGCTCGATCGAGGTGCAGGGACACACCGACAACGCGGGCTCACCCCTCGGCAATCAGACGCTGAGCGCCAACCGCGCCCAGGCGGTCGCCGACATGATCACGCGGCTCGGTGTGGACGCGACGCGGCTCACGGTGCGGGGCTACGGCGACACCAAGCCGGCCGCGCCCAACACGACCGAGGCCGGCCGCGCCAAGAACAACCGCGTGCAGTTCGTGATCAAACGCTGAGCGGATCGTTGGGTTTCGTCGTGGGGGACGGCTTGCCGGACATTTCGGCCAGGCCGTCCCCGCGCTGCTTCCCGCGCGAGATTTACTTCGTCTCTTTGGCGATCTCTTGGAGCAGCTCGTCCACGCGCTGGGCCGCGTCCTGGCCCTCGTCGTGGTGAAAGCGGAGCTCCGGCGTCTTTCGGAGCTCGAGCTCCGTGCCGATCGCGCGGCGCAGGCGGTGCGCGGCGCGGCCCAGTCGCTTGAGCAGCACGCTGCGCTCGCGCGCGTCGTCCACCCCGAGGAAGCGCGCGCCGACGTCGATGTACGAGAGATCTTCGGACACCTTGACGCGCGTCACCACCAGGAGCGAGAGCCGCGGATCGTCGAGCTCCCGCCGCACCACGCCGGCGAGCCGCTCTCGGACGAGCTCGGCCAGGCGCAGGCCGCGACGTCCGTCGTTGTTTCGCTCGCGGCTCATTCGAAAGGCTCCTCCGACTCCGAGCGACCGAGCGCGTCTTCGATGCCGCCGCGGATCCCCGAGCCACCCTCGCCGAACGATACGATCTCGGTCGCCACGTCCGAGACGAGCGCTTCCCGCAGACCCTCGGCGGAGTGGCGGACGAGCGAGGTGAGCTCTTCGCAGTGTGCGGAGTCCCGCGCCACCACGGCGACGCCCAGAGCCGCCACCTGGTAGCGCTCGAGATCGCCGATCTCGGTGATGGAGGCGCTGAGCCGCGCGCGCACGCGATCACGGAACGCATGCACGACGCGGCGTCGGTCTTTCAGCGAGCGGGCTCCCGGGATGGACAGCACGATGCGGGTGACACCCACGAACATGCGCTTTTGGCGAGAGCCCGACCGCGAGGTCAGAGCGTCTGGCGAACCTCTTCGAGCTCGAACGCCTCGACGATGTCGCCCTCTTTCACGTCCTGGTAGTTCTCGAATGCCATACCGCAGTCGAAACCTTCCTTGACCTCGCGGGCGTCGTCCTTGAAGCGCTTCAGGGTCGCAAGCTTGCCGGTCCAGATCACCGCGCTGTCGCGGACGATGCGGATGCTGGCGTTACGCCGCACGACGCCTTCGGTGACCATGCAGCCCGCGACGTTGCCGGACTTGCTGACGCGGAAGATCTGGCGGATCTCCGCGCGGCCGATCACCTTCTCGACCAAGGTCGGCGCGAGCAGGCCTTCCATCGCCGCCTTCACCTCATCCACCACGTTGTAGATGATGTTGTACTGGCGGATCTGGATGTTCTCTTTCTGAGCGAGAGCGGCGGCCTTGCCGGCGGGGCGCACGTTGAAGCCGATGATGATCGCGCCGGCCGCGACGGCCAGGTTCACGTCGCCTTCGGTGATGGCACCGGCGGCTGCGTGGACCACGCTGACCTTGACCTTCTCGGTGGTGAGCCGGACCAGCGCGTCGCTGACGGCCTCGACCGAGCCCTGCACGTCCGCCTTGATGATCAGCTTGAGCTCGAGCTGTTCGTTCTCGGCGAGGGCTTTGGCAAGATCCTCGAGCGTCATCGCCCGAGCGCCCGTGGACGGGCCGAGCGCGCGCTTTTCCTTGGTCTTGCGGCCTTCCGCGAGCTCCTGCGCCTTCTTCGGATCCTTGATCACGTGCACCGGATCGCCGGCGCTCGGCACGTCGTTCAAGCCGATCACGACCACCGGCGTGGCCGGCCCTGCCGTCGCGACCTGGCGGCCGTGTGAGTCGGTCATGGCGCGGACCTTGCCCCAGCCGGCGCCGGCCAGGATCACGTCGCCGCGGTTGAGCGTGCCGTCCGTCACCAGGATCGTCGCGACTGGACCGCGACCGCGGTCGAGCTCCGCTTCGATCACGATGCCGGTCGCGGGCTTGCTCGGGTTCGCGGTGAGCTCGAGCACCTCGGCCTGCAGCACGACCTGCTCGAGCAGCTGATCGATGCCTTCGCGCGTGTGCGCCGAGACGTTCGAGTAGAGCGTGTCGCCGCCCCACTCTTCCGGGTTCAGCCCGAGCTCGGCGAGCTGGCGCTTGACCCGATCGGGATCGGCGCCCTGCTTGTCGATCTTGTTGACCGCGACGACGATCGGCACGTTCGCGCTCTTGGCGTGGTTCAGCGCTTCCTTGGTCTGCGGCATCACGCCGTCGTCCGCCGCCACCACCAGGATCACGATGTCCGTCGCCTGAGCGCCGCGGGCGCGCATGGCGGTGAACGCTTCGTGGCCGGGCGTATCGAGGAAGGTGATCGGACCGTGCGGCGTCTCCACCGAGTAGGCGCCGATGTGCTGGGTGATGCCGCCGGCCTCGCCCGCGACCACGTTGGCCTTGCGGATTTGATCGAGCAGGCTGGTCTTGCCGTGATCGACGTGACCCATGACGGTCACGACCGGCGGACGCGCGAGCGCGCCCTCGGTAGCAGCCTCTGCTTCGACACCGCCCTGAGCGGCGACGAGCGCGTCGGCTTCGCTCACCGCCACGTCTTCGACCTCCCAGCCGAACTCGTTGGCGACGATCTTGGCCGTGTCGGCGTCGAGCGTGCTGTTGATGTTCACGCCGGTCATGCCGAGGCGCATCAGCTTCATCAGCACCTCGGTCGCCTTCACGCCGATCTTGGCGGACAGGGTCTGGAGGTTGACCGACTCCTCGATGCGCACCTTCTTCTTGTGCGCGGAGCGCTCTTGCGTGGTCGGCGGACCGCCGGGCAGGCGCGGCGCTCGGGAAATCATCCCGTGCGGACCGCGCTGTCCGGGGCGCATCGGGCCGCGGTGCTGACCCATGCGACCGCCCATCGGACCGCCGAGCGGCTGCTGACCGGGGCGACCGCGCAAGGCGCCTGCTTTGGGATCGTACTGAACGCGACGCGGGGTCGGGCTGCGCTGAACCTGCGGCATGGGCACGCCGGGGCGGCCTTCCCACACGTCGATGCCGGTGCGCGGCGGCGAGGAAGGACGC
>JALYWZ010000675.1 GCA_030852505.1 Myxococcota bacterium
CTCTCGAGCTTGCCGAAGGGGGGCGCACAGCCCAGCGCGGCGGCGTCGGCCGAGGCCAGCGCCGCCGTGGACGCGGTCTTGAACCTTCCGAAAGCCGTGCCCGTCGCCGAGGCGCAGCCGATTCCGGAGCCGCCGCCCCCTCCCCCTCCCGCGGCCGATCCGTTCTCGGACGCGATCACGGATCCGCGGCTCGTGCCGTCGGTCGAGCCGATCGCGGCCGCGGACGCGCCCACTCCGCCCCCGCTCGTCGAAGCGCCGCGCAAGAAAGCGCTCGGCGCCGCGCGCTTGTCGGTGCGCGCGAGCATCGCAGCCACCACCGAAGACGGCGTGTTCTTGGTGGAGCTATTGAAAGACGGCCAGAGCGCGAATCCGGGAGCTCACGAAGCGTTCATCGTGCTCACGGATCCCAAGGCCGACTTGTTCGAATAGCTCGGACGCGCCCCGAATAGCCGCTTCACTTCGCTTCGAGATCGCGACAACAGCGAAACCCGAGGTGGTAGTTGAAGTGGCTGTTCGGGTCGTCGACCCGCGTGTGATGCCACATCGGGGCGCGCCAGCGGCAATCGTCCTTGTGCGCCTCTTCTCGCTGGAAGATGAACCAGCTGCCCTTCATCTCCGTCTCGCCGAGCCCGCCGCGGCTCGCGAGCTGCTCGGGCAAGAGCGGTAGATTCATGTGCTCGGCCGCGTTGCCGTGCAGGTCGAACACGCCGAACGCGCTACGACACTCGGGGAATGCCCCCGCCGGGTAAGTGTTCGAGCCGCACATCTGCCAGGTCGGCGTCACACACCCCGGGCTCTTGCGGCTGTTGGCGGCGCACAGCGAATAGTCCTTGGTCTTGCCGTAAGCCCAGACGATCTCGCGCTTCTGGTTGTGAAGGTACTCGATCATCATCCGGCGCTCGCCGAAGGCGTACTCCTCTTCGGGAGCCTTCAGGGCGCCCGCGCAGGCTCCTTCCCACTCGTGCGCGTCGCAGATCCGCTTGCCGATCGCCCGGCAGATCCGCGACGCCTGATCCGCGCGCACCCACACCACCGGGTACTCGCAGGGGATGTTCGGGAACTCGTACTGGTCGATGCAGACCTTGGCCTGGTCCCGGGTCTCGCCGCGCGTGGGATCGAACAGCGGCACCATGTTCGGCTTGCCGCAGCGCGGATCGCCCTCGGGCAGCGGCGCCTTGGCCTTGCGTATCTCGCGGCACTCCGCGCGGGTCATCGGGTGCTTGGTGACCTTCGGGTTGCCCTGACCGAGCCAGCGCTCACCCATCACGATCGCGCTCACCTCGGCGAAGGCCTTCGCGTCGAGCCGGAGCTCGCGCTCGAGGTTCACGAGCAGCGCCTGCTTCTGCTCCTCGAGCGTGCCCCCATCCACCTCGAGATAGGGAGGCTCCGCCGACGGCGGCGGCGCGGGCGTGGCTTCGGCAGAGGTCGGCGGCCCCGATGGCTCCGACGGCTCGGCCCTCGGGCGCTCGCTCGGTGCGTGGCTGTGCGGTGCGGCCTTTTCACGCACGGGCTCGGGCGCCGCGCTGAGACGAACCAGACCTGCGCTCACCGCGGCCAGGCCGAACACGACCCAGGGCCAGTTCAGCCGCACTTCACGCCCCGACGGCGGTCTCGAAGGTTCCCGATCAGCCACGCGCGGCGCACCGTCGCGCCATTGCCGTAGCTAACATGCCCGATACAATCGTCCCATGTTTTCGGCAGGCACGCGCCTCGACTCCACGGCGCCCGTGCCGGTGCTCGAGCCACTCCGCGCCGTGAACGCCGCGCTGCTCGAGCTGCTCGGCGGCTTCAGCGACGAAGACTGGACGCGGCCGACCGTGCACGCCGACCGCAACGTCAAGGATCTCACGGCGCACCTGCTGCAGGGCAGCCTGTTTCGTGTCTCCGCGCTGCGAGACGGCTATCACGCCCAAGCCAGTGCTCCGATAGCGAGCCGCGAGCAGCTGACGGAGCTCGTCCAGCGCAACAATCGCGAATTTTTGGCTGGAATGCGCCGCGTCAGCCCGCGGATCCTGCGCGAGCTCTGCGAGCGCTACGACAGCGAGCTGGTGTCGCTGTTCGCGGCGCTCGATCCGCAGGCCCCCGGGCTCGGCGTGGTCTGGGCGGGCGAGTGGGTGTCGCCGAACTGGTTCGACATTGCGCGCGAGTACACCGAGAAGTGGCACCACCAACAGCAACTCCGCGACGCGACCGGGCGCCCGCCGCTCTACGCTCCGGAGCTGCTCGTTCCCGCGCTCGAGACGTTCTGCCGCGCGCTGCCGCACGCCTACCGGCAGCTGAGCTTGCCCGACGGCGTCGCGCTCGGGATCACGCTCGGCGAGCCGGCGGCGCTCGGCTGGACTTTACGCCGCCAAAGGAACGCTTGGCAGCTGTTCGCCGGCGCCGACGCGACGGCGCTCACCAGCGTCAGCCTGAGCCCGGACCTGGCTTGGCGCCTGTGGACCCGCGGCGTGTCGAAGGCCGCGGCCCGGGGCGGCATTCAGGTGGTCGGCGATCCGGCACACGCCGAACCCTTGCTCGATTGCGTGGCAATCCTGGGTTGACGGCGCGAAACCCGGATGCATCCTCACGAGGTTGTCTCTATTACTCCTGCTCCTCGACGTGTATTCGATGGTGGTCCTGGTCGCCGTCGTGCTGTCGTGGATCCAGCTCCCGCCGGACAACCCGCTGGTGCGCTTCACGAGCGCGGTGGTCGATCCGGTGCTCGAGCCGATCCGCCGCCTCTTGCCGAGCTTCGGCGGCTTCGACCTGTCGCCGATGGTGCTGCTCTTGACGATCAGCGTGTTGCGGCGCGTGCTCGGCGGGCTCTAGCGCTGCCGTGATACCGGCCTGTCCGCACCGCCCTCCCTGCCCGGGCTGCCCGCGCTTCGGGTCCCCGCAGGCACAGCCCGAGGCGATGGCAGAGCTCGCCGCGCTGGCGGAGCGCGCGAAGGTTCCCGCGCCGCGGCTGATCCGCGGGCCGCTCACTGGTTTTCGTCAGCGCGTTCGCCTGGCGGTGCGCGGGCGAGCCAACAACCCGAAGCTCGGCCTGTTCGAGGCCGGCTCGCACCGCGTGGTGCACATCCCCTCGTGCATCGTGCACCACCCGCTGATCAACGACGTCGCGCGGACCTTTCGCGCGTGCCTGGTCGAGCACCGCATCTCGCCTTACTCGGACTCGACGCACGCCGGCCTCGTCCGCTATCTGCAGATCGTCGTCGAGCGCCGCAGCCAAACGGCACAGGTCGTCGTGGTCGCCAACGACACGACACCGCACGCGCTCGCGCCTCTCTTCGAGACGCTGACGGCTCGGCTCGGCGCGCGCCTTCACAGCTTGTTCTGGAACGGCAACCCGGAGCGCACCAACACCATCCTCGGGCCGCACTGGCACCGGGTGAGCGGCCCCGCGACGCTGGTCGAGCGCGGAGGCGCTGTGGAGCTGCATTATCCGCCCGGCGCTTTCGGTCAGAGCAACCTCGAGCTCGCCGAGAAAATGAACGAGCGCGTGCGCGAGCTCGTCCGCGGCGCCGAGCGCGTGGTCGAGCTCTACGCGGGCGTCGGCGCGATCGGCCTGCCGCTCGCCGAAAGCGCTCGGCGCGTCGAGCTCAACGAGCTCAGCCGGGACTCGCTCGCCGGCCTCGAGCAGAGCATCGCCGGGTTGC
>JALYWZ010000131.1 GCA_030852505.1 Myxococcota bacterium
GGTGGACGCCGACGCGCTCGGCGTGCGGGACTCGAAGATCCGTTCGAGCTCGGCGTCGCTGCGCCTGCAGCCGAGCGCGAGCCCGCACAGCGCGAGCAAGCCGAGCCCGGTGCGCACGCTCACGGCAGCCCGAGCCAGGAGAAGAAGGTCCCGAGCGTTTCGCGCTGCGCGAGCGCCATGTACTCGAAGTTGCGACCGCGATCGCTGATCTCCCAGAAATCCTTGGATATTACGCCCTCGAGCGCCGCGCGCACCGATCTCAGCCGCGCCTCGGGCTCGTGCTTCATGTCGTCCGCGATGCGGCGCGCCCGCTCGGTCTCGCCGGCCGCGAGGTAATAAGCCGCCAGCTTGACCTGGGCCTTGCGGATGCCGAGCAAGGCGCTCTCCTGGCTGCTCGCGCGGAGCGGCCGGTCGAGCTCGAGCAGCTTGCTCAGCATCGCCGGCTCGTCGGGCGAGCGCGCCTCGTGGGCCACCTGGCAAAGCGCCGACATGTCGTAAGCGATGGTCTCGGTGACGAACGGCAGCTTCCCGTCGTAGCTGACGTGGCCGTAGTAGCTCAGGTGATTGAAGCCGGCGAGCGCCTGCTCGCGGCTGCCTCCGCGGATCGTGGCCTCGACCAGCAGCCGGTACTGGTTCAAGACGTTGTAGGCCGTGCGCACGTCGCGCGCGTTCAACGTCGAGCGCAGGTACGAGTTCATGTAGCGGAACGTGAGCTCGAGCAGATCCAGATCGCCAGCGCGGAGCGCCGCCTCTGCCACGTAGCGCGTGTCGATCGCGATCAGGTAGTTGATGTCGCGCATGCTCGCCAGCGCCTCGTTGTAGATGCCGAGGTACTGGCGCATCACCTTCCACTCGAGCCAGGTCCTTCGCCGCTCGAGATCGGCGAGCGATTCGGGATCCATCGCGACCAGATCCGGGTTTTTGCCGATGCCCGGGCCGATCGCGAACCAGCGCGACGAAGCTTGCGGCTTGTCGCGCAAGTACCGCAGCGTGAAGTCGCGCAACGCGTCGACGGCGGTGCTGGCGATGACCTTGTCCTTGTTGGAGATCGAGCTGCTCACGATGTCGGTGAGCTCCTCGACCGAGTCCACGGCCTCGATCTGGGCGCGCTCGGCGGCGGCGGGCTCTGACAGTCGCGCGCCGCGCGTGGCTGCGGACTCGGCGCCGCGGCGGATACGGGCGATGATGTTGCGCGGCTCCAGGAACCAGAACACGTACCCGAAGTACGGCGCCATCAGCGATAGGCCGAGCGAGGTCGCGACCATCAGCGTGAGCAGCGTGGCGTGCGGGACGAAGCCGTGGCCAATCGCCATGCTGACCCAGATCGCGAACACGCACACGATCACGTAGAAGGCCAGGATCCCGAGGTTTACCCGATCGCGAACGAAGCGGCGGGTGACGCCGGCGTAGCGCCCGGCCGCGAGCTGCACGATGATGCTGACCACCGTGATCACGATGCCGAGCACGGCCACGTTGGTGCCGGCGAGCGCACCGGTCGGGTCGTTCACGGAGCTCGGATCGAAGTCGCTGTAGATCTCGAGCGCGCCCCGGGCGTCCCCGCTCAGGGCCGACCTCTGGCGGTCGGCCGCGTACAGCAGCCAGAACGCCGCCATGGCCGTGGCACCGACCACGAACAACGGGAGGAGCCAGCGCAGCGTCGATCGCGGGGTCGGCATGGTGAGAGCGAGCCTCTGCTCGTGTCGCAGGCTGCGAGCCTAGACCAAAACCTCAGTGCACGGCGGCGCGATGCGGCAGGCGACGCACGAGCTCGGCCTCGAAATCCAGCAGCTCGGCCGCGCGCGCGAGCGTCTCCGCCTCACCGATGGCCTGGCGTGCGAGACGGAAGAACAGGCCGTGGTGGCGGGACTCGGCGCGGGCGAGGCCGAGGTAGACCGCTGCGAACGGCGCTTCCCGCCGCGACAGCTCCTCGGCGAGCAGGAACAGGCGCTCGCAGCTGCGCGCCTCGATCACGCCGGCCACGAGCAGCCGGTCGAGCAAGAGCTCGTTCGGTCCCGAGCGGCACTGCGCGCGCAGCGCGTTGACGTACGGATCCTTGTAGTCGTCGCGCAAGCAGAGCCCACGCTCGCGCATCAACCGATACACGATCTGGAAATGTTCGAGCTCTTCACGCGCGAACTCGATCAGGGGCTCGACGAGCTCCGGCCGATCGGGGTAGCGGACCACGAAATTCATGCCCGTGGCCGAGGCCTTGCGCTCGCAGGCGGCGTGGTCGATGAGGAACGAGTCGAAGTCGGCGAGCACCGCGTCGAGCCATTCGGGCGGCGTCGGATGGCGCAGGTCCAGCATGGTTCTGTTCAGCGGCCGATCACGGTGACGACCAGCCGCCGCTGGTGCGGGCGCTGGCGGTGCTCCCAGACGTACAGCGCCTGCCAGGTTCCGAGCGCGAGCTTTCCGCCGGTGATCGGCAGGTTCTCGCTGGTGCGGGTGATCGCGGAGCGCGCGTGCGCCGGCATGTCGTCGGGGCCCTCGTCGTCGTGTTCCCAGCGCCGGCTCTCGGGCGCCAGCTCCGACAGCCATTTCTCCAGATCGCGGAGCACGCTCGGATCGGCGTTCTCCTGGATCAGCAGGCTCGCTGAGGTGTGCTGGACGAACACCGAGCACAGGCCCTGCGAGACGCCGCTCTTCTCGACGACCTCGGCCACTCTCCGGGTGACGTCCGTGAGCCCCTTCTGGGTCCGGAGCTCGAGCAATTCTTGGTGAACGGTGGTCATGGTTCGATGCAGATCCCCCAGCCCGTAGGGAGCGCAGGTGAAGCCTGACAGAGCCCCGGGCACTTGGTGGTGCCGACGCCGAGCGTCGAGCAGAGCTCGATGCATTTGCCGGTGGCGCGCGAGCAGACCAGGCCGTGACCACACGCTCTCGGCTCCGGCTCATTCGTCTTCGGAATGCGGCCTTCCACCGGACACAGGTCGCCGGCCTTGCCCGGGCCCGGCTCGACGCACGCTGTACTACCCGCCGGGTCCTGATTCTCGTCCGCCGTGCGAACCACGACGCAGGCCTTGCCCTCGGGACAGCCGCAGGCGCGGCCCGGCGGACACGGATAGGGATCGGTGAGATCGCAGTCGTCGGCCGGGATGCAGACCGGAACGATCAGCGCTTCCTCCGAGTCACCTTCGTTCGAGTTCACGCGTTGCGGCTGGTGCGAGCAAAAAGTGCCGCTCAGCGCGTCGCACGAGCTCGGGCCGTGACAGCAGAACGGCCGGCAGCGCCCGGTCAAGCCGGCCCCGATGCAGGCGTAACCCGCCTGGCAGTCGCTCGCCGAGAAGCACGGCTCGTCCAGCCGATTCGGTCCGGCGGGCGCGCAGACCGCGACCGGCTCGCCTTCGATGGACTCCAGGCGACAGGCGAGCTCGTCGTCACCGGGTTCCGGCTCGTTCGGACCTTCGCCGCCTTGGTTGCAGTCGAGTGAATCGGGGACGCACTCGCCGCTTCCACAAAACGGGTCGAGCGCGGCGGCGCCACCGTAGTTGGCGTTCGAATCCGGGACCGGCGCTTCGGATTCCTGCGGCGTGACGGGCGTGGACCCGTCCCCGCCCGCGCCAGCGCTGCTGGGCCCTTCGGGCGCGTGGATCGAGCCCGAGCCCGAGCAGGCCACGATCAGCAGCGCTCCCCACGCCGAAAAGGCCAGCACGCACGCTGGGGGGGACCAGAAGCCGGCCATCTCCGACTACTTCAGTGGCAGGCTGCGAACCACGAAGTTCCCCGCAGCGTCGTAGGCACGCACGCTGATCAGCGCTGGACCCGCCGGTAGGATGGAAGACACGTCCAAATCGAACTCTTCGCGCTGCTCGTCGAAGATGCCGTCCTGCGCCCCGACCGGTCGCCAATCGTCGCGGCCCGCGACCGTGACCTCGACGCGGGCGATCGGACCGACCCCGTCGAGCACCACGGCGCTGAGCCGGCGCCCGTTCAGCTTCAGGCCCTCGACCACGGGCGGCGTATTATCGACGATCACCACGCCGCTCTCGAGCTCGTCCTTGGTGACGAGCTCGGGCGGGTTCGAGATCTCGTCGCTCGCCGACACCTGCACGCGGTAGCGGCCTTCGGGCAAATCGCTGGTGTCCCAGACGTAGCTCTCTTTGGTGAGGCGCTCGTCGGGCCTGGTCAGGTCGTACCAGGTGTTCGAACCGACCAAGCGGTAGCGCAACCGGTAGCGGAGCTCGTCCTTGTCCGGGTTGTCGATCTTCCAGTTCAGGTTCAGGTTCGTGTCCGAGCGCTTGGCGATTGGCCCGCCGGAGCTCCGCACGGCCTCGTCGCTGCTGCCGTCGTCGGCACCCTTGACCTTCACCTCGGTCAACACCGCGCGCAGGTTGTCGGTGACGAAGGCGATCGACAGCTGATTCAGCGTGGCCTTCGGATCTTTGACGAAGCGAGCGCGAACCTGCAGATAGCGCGCAGCCGGGCTGTCGATGCGCGTCGGGCCCGTGAACGGCTTGCTCCAGGCGCTCCAGCTCTCGTCCGGTTCCTTGGTGTTACCGCTGCGCGTCGAAAACTCGAGGGTGCCGCTCGACTCCCACTCGATGCGCCCGAAGCGCGCGCGGATCCCGGCGTCCAGCACCTTGCTGGTCCAGACGGCGTCGGCGCCGCCAACGCCCTTCACCGGGTGGACGACCGCGGGATCGCTGGCCGCGACCACGCGCTTCTGCCCGGTCAAGAGCAGCGCCGTGACCTGGCGTTCGTCGACGTCGGCCACCAGCACCGAGTTGTGGCTCTCGTCCACCGTGTAAACGCGGCCTTCGGCGCCCGTGCCGACGTAGGGGCGGCCGTCGTCGCCGAGGCTGAGCGTGGTGTAGTGCTCCTCCTTGTCTTCGAGCAGCTCGTCGGGCTTGCCGTCCTTCGAGAAGCGGAAGAGCGTGCCCTTGCCGCGTGCGGGCGGCGTCGCCGCGTTCGGGCCCGCGGGCTGGCCTTCCGGGGTCTTGGCCTGGCGCTGCGGGACCTGCGAGCCGGGCTTGATCTCGTTGGCGATCGCGTAGACGTCGCCGTTCGGCGCGATCGCGATCGCGCGCACTTCGGTGCGTTCGAAATCGTAGACGACGCTGGCGCGCCCGGGGCCGGTCACCTTGTAGAGCTTGGCCTTGTCGCTCGCGCCCACGTAGACGCTGCCGTCCGGAGCCACCGCGACGCTCATCAGCTGCTGCTCTTCGGCGTCGAAGTAGACCTGGGCATCGCCGTTGGCGGTGATGCGGAACAACTTGCCCTCGGGGCCCGTGGCCGCGTACGCCACGCCGGCCTTGGCGTCGAACGCGACCTGCCACACGTGCTCGGCGCCCTTGAGCGTCGCGAGCGGCGCGAGCTTGTCACCCGCGAGCGTGAACACTTTGCCTTCGGGCAAGGTACCGACCACGACCTTGCCGCCGAACCCCTCGACCAGCGACGTCACGGCCAGCGCCTTGGTCTCGGCCACGACGCTGCTCGTGCCGCCCACGACCTTGACGATCTTGCCGTCGTTGCCGGTGCCGAGCAGCAGCGAGCCATCTTTCAGTGACAGGGCCGACCAGATCGTCGAAGCCTGACTGACCGGCGTCGAGCCGAGGCTCAAGCCGGCTCGAACACCGCCGGCAGCGTCGATCGCCACGCCCTCCAGATCGCCGCCCTTGAAATCAGCGCCGTCGTCGAGCACGAAGCGCCGCGTGCCGACCGCGCCCGCGACCGCCGCGCAGCCGAGGGAAGAGAGGAGGACAGTCCAGAAAAAGAAGCGAGATCGCTGCATCACGGGTCCGATCGAGACTTGATATCAGAGCGTCGGGTGCTCGTCGCGCCTCAGCGCAGAACGGGGCGGACTTTGACGGAGACCTTATCGCGGCCGACCATGAACTCGGACAGCGGCACGACCAGGCGGGCGTTGGACTGGAAGGCGTCGGGGCCGACCGAGCTCGTGGTCGGCCTGAGCGCGTCGAGCGCCGAGGGCGGTAGATTCTTGGCCACGAGGCCCCGGAAGCTGACCGCCGGGCTGCCGGTGGAGAACGAGACCACTACCGATTTCGGCGGGTAGGTCTGGGCCTCCAGGTTCCTGATCATGGCCTCGAGCGTGTCCGGCGGGGCCGTCTCGGGTTCTTCGGAGTAGCCGGGCGTGATCTCGAGCGTGAGCGTCTGCCCCGCGAGGTGGGCCGGGATCGGCACGCTGACGACGCGCGTGACCTCGGGCCCGGAGAACGGCTGGAACGTCAGGCGGAGCTTCGCGGGTTGCCCGGCGTCCACTTCGGGAGCGAGCGACTCCGCGCCGCGCAAGCGCAAGATCTCGCGCGAGTAGCGGAGCTCGATGTCCATCGACACGCCCTCGATGAACGCGGGCTTCCAGGGGTTGTTCATGATCGCGCCGACCGCGCGCACCAGGTTGGAGCGCGAGAACTCGCCGGGCTCCGGCGTGCCGCCGACCGCGACCCCGAAATCCTCGAGCGTGAGCGTCCCGTAGTCCTTGACCGAGAGCTTGCTGACCGCGGTCCAGCTGATGTCCTGGCGCTCGTTGGCGATGGCTTGCAGGGCGCTGCCGAGCGCGACCGCCACGAACGACGGCGTCATGAATTTCTCGTGGGCGATCTGGAAGTTCCAGTTCGCGTTCGGCAACCCCGGCACCCCGCGGATCCGCATGCTGACGGGGATGACCGGCGCCTTCGCGCCGTGCGAAACGACGATCGAGGCCTGGCGATCGTTGACGAGCGCGCCGACGTCGCGCACCGGCATGCCGATCTTGAAGCTTCGCATGTCGCTCGCGAGGAACCACAGCACCTTGCCGATCGCCGTCGGCAGGGCGGTGACGCCCGATTCCATCATCGGATGACCGAAGGCCACCAGCCGGTCGCCCTCGACGCGCGTGACGGTGCCGAGGCCCATCGCGCTCATGTCGCCGCGGATCAGCTGCACGCCGATCGCGCCTCCATCTTCGTAGCGCCGCGGCGCGTCCGGCTCGGTGCCGCCGCCGCCGCCGGCCTGAAGCGGCTCGAGGCCGAGCGGACCGAGCAGATCCTTGGCGAGCGCCACGGCACCCGAGGTGAGCCCGCCGACCAGCAGCGGGGTAGCGACCGGGCGCAGCGGAGTGTCGCTCGGTTGAGTCACGGCGCGCTGAGCGGCGACCTGGCTAGCGTGCTCGCGCAAATCGTAGCGCGTGGGATCACCGAGGCCGCGGTTCGGTCGGGGCAACGTGAGCTCGTTCGAAGCGAGCTTTCCGCCCGGCGGCAACACGCGCAGCGGCCAGCCGTCGATCTTGTCGGGCAGCGGCCGCACCAGATCCTGGAGCATGTTCTGGATCGGAGTCACGCCGGCGACGGGCTCTGCGCCGAACGTCCAGCCATAGGCGTAAGCGCCGACCATCTTGTCGTTCAGATAGATCGGGCTGCCGCTCATGCCGGCGACCACCTTCGCGACCTCGAGCCGCGGGTGCTTCGTCTTGATCAGGATCAGATCCTGGCGCGGGCGGAAGTTCTTGAGCACGTCGATCACTTCGACGTCGAAGCGCTCGGGCTTCGTGCCCTGGAACACCGTCAAGCCGTAGCCCTTCATGCCGCGATGGACCTGCTCGAGCGGCAAGACGTCGCTCCGGGTGATCGCGCTACCGGCTTCCGCACGCCGCAACCCGAGCGGCAACGGCAGGAGAACCCCGAGGGCGACGAGAACGGCGAGCCAGGTCGGTAAACGCACTGCCCGCAAAGTGTAGCCGCCACCCCGCGCCACGGCGACCGCCCAATTTCAGCAAGATCGGCCGGTCTGCGCGGGTTCCGGCCTAGGCCCGGCTGCCTCCGACGTGATACCCGGGTGGGACATGGATATCGCGCGCCTCGCCCTCCTCGCCGGAGGCTTCGGAGTGCTGGCGTGCGCACATTTGGTGCTGCTGCTCGGGCTGTGCTTCCGGCGACCGCGCTGGCGCGCCCTGGCTGCGCTGATCGTGGCCCCGCTCGCCGCCTACTACGGGTTTACCGACGGGCGACGCGCCTGGAGCGCCCTGTGGCTCGCTGGGCTCGTGCTCTACGCAACGGGCGTGTGGCTCGTGTACTGAGCTCAGTGCCGGTAAGGCGCGGTCTCGGTCTTGGGCTCGAGCTGATCGAAGCCTTCCGCGACGAACCGGTCGCGGACCCGCCTGGCAAGGTCCGGATGTTTGCGCCACGGCACCGCGATCGTCGAGATCAGACAGGCGCCCGGGTAGATCGGGTAGGCGGACCAGGCGGCGGAGAACTCGGGCCGCGAAAAACCGAGCAACAGGCTGCCGTCCATGGTGAAGGCGATCCGCGCCTTGTCGCGGTAGCGGGCATGCTTCACGCCGAAGGGCTGAAAGTCGACGTCGAACGTCTCGACCTTCGGCCGGCCCCAGGCCTCGAAGCGCTTCAGGCACTCGGCGCTCGTGAGGTTCGGGACGTCTTTGGCCTCCTGCACGAACACGGCGGCGAGCGCGTGGTGCTCGTTCCCGTACTTGAAGCCGACGAAGTGCTCGACACCCCAAAAGCGCACGCGCTTCCAGTTGTCGGAGTCGGGCAGCGGCAGGAGCAGCTGATCGTCCTTGTCGGACCGAAGCCCCCAGGGGCTCTCGAGCAAGCGCGTGAGCGCGGCGGCTTGCGGATCCGCGGCGTCCCCACCCGGTTCGGCGCGAGTCACGCTCGCGGGTGTCGGCGGTGCCTGCGGGGCGCTGGTGCTCGGCGGCGGGGTGGCCGCACAGGCGGCAGCCAGGGTGCCGAGCAGTGCCAGCGCGATCCGTTTCATTGCTCTCGGTTGTACGGACGAACTCCGCTCAGTATTGCTCGGGACCAGAGAACCGGCCAGCCGCCCCGTGTCGCGCGGGGGTTTTCCGTAACGGCGCGAGCGCGGTCGTCATTTTCCGTAGCGGTTGCGACACGCTGCTTCGCAGTCGGTGTGAGCTGCGGCTTCCGGGTCGTGGCAGTTCTTTTCGATGCAGCCGTTGACGTTCTGCGCGTCGACCTGGCTCTTCACGTACGAGCACGCGTTCGCGGCGAAAAGCAGCGCGAGTATTCGGAGCAGCGACCCCATCGCGCGATGCTACACGAGCAGGCGATGAGTCGGATCGCGTTCCTCGGTCTCGGGAGGATGGGCTCGGGAATGGCCTTGCGATTGCTGGAAGCCGGTCACGCGCTGGCGGTCTTCAATCGCACTCCGTCGCGGGCGGAACCGCTCGTCCAACGCGGGGCCGAGCTCGCGGCTTCTCCGCGCGAAGCCTGCGCCGGCGCCGATGCGATCTTCGCCATGACCGCCGACGACGACTCCTCGCGCGCGACCTGGTTCGGCGACCAAGGCGTGCTT
>JALYWZ010000676.1 GCA_030852505.1 Myxococcota bacterium
GCAGTGGGTTCGGCCGCGGCGGGGGGCTGCGCATCCGGCGCTGGATCCGCTGCCGGCGCGGGCTGCGCGACTGCAACACTTGCAAACAAGCTGGTGCCAACTGCTCCGAGCAGGAACGAACTGAGTCGTCGCGTCACTCTAACCTCCATCGATCGGTCGCCGAATCTTCGATTGCGGCGTCTATTGGAACGGGGCTTTTAGTGCCCTCTTCTTAGTTTTCGATGAGACGTGCCGCCCCCAATTGTGCGGACACGAGTCACCGACTGCGTGTTTTCGCCGTCAGGGCGGCGCCAGACTAGCCCAACGTCACTCACTCGCGTCGACTCTTTTTTCGATGTTCCCGTTCGTTGCGGCGCCGCTCACTCCAGCGTTTGATTGCTGTAGTGCGTCGCAGGCTGCGGCAGAGATGCGCGCGTGCGCTGCGCACGACACTCGCCCGCTCACGCGTGGTGTGCTCGGGTGAGTGGCCGGTCGGCGAACGCCGAGCACGCTTTCGAGACGTTCGATCGAGCCGCTGCTCGTCGCCTCGTCCTCGGTATCGGCAGCACGAGAACGCCGCAGAAAAGTCGCCGATTCAGCCGCGTGGCATGAAGCGTGCTCTTGCCTCGTGCCCCCTCATTCGCTGGCATGAGACGCCGCGCGGGGCGGCGCGATCGCGCCGAGTGAGAGCGCGGTCGTGTTCTCGTTTTGGCGCTCGTTCTTGAGTCATTCGCACTCCTTTCGAGAAGCGAAGACCGCGTCAATCGGAACTAGCGAGTCGATGGTACCGGCGACAATTCGGTCATCGGTAGCCGTTGCGGTCAGCACCGCAACCTTCGGGGGAGGACCGAAGCCACGAGCCGGCGAAGCAACGAAGCGCACGCGCGAAAGCTCCGAGCTCGTTCGGGCGACGCTTGCGCATCGACCGCCGAGCTCGCCGTCGGCCTCGTCACCGGTGCGCCGTGGCTCGGCTGATGGGGCGCGAAAATTGTAAGTTTGCTCGGGCCGAGATAGCGACTTTCGAGCGCGACGCGCAGCGCTTCGGTGGGTGAAAAAAGCCACTTCATCCGTTTCAGCCTCAACGGATGGGTGCGACCGAGAGCCGAGTTGATGCCTCTTCGGCTTGCGTCTCTGTAAAACTATGCCCAGACTGTTTCTGCTTCTCGTGTCGGGTCTTCGATCCTCGAAGGCGTTGCGCGAGACGAATTGTCTGCAGTCCGGAAGGAGGGAACACCATGCACCAGGCATTCATTGTCGGTCCCATGTTGGCTTCGGGGCTCGCCTTGTTCGGATCCGCCGCACGGATCCAGGCGGATCGCACGGCGTGGCTCAGGCAGCCGCAAGAGGAGGCTCCGACGCGTGTCTCGGTCTCGTCACTCAGAGACGAACCGCTCGTGATCCGTCGCGCGCCAGCGCCCGAACCGATCACCGTTCAGCTGCCGCCGATCGAAGTCATCGGCCACATCCCGCGAGCGGCACCCAAGAGCGTACCGCCGCCGCTCGCGGGTGAAGTCGTCGCGCAGCCGTGCTCCTCCTGGCAGGACATCGGGCCCGCCCATGTGGTCGACGGCAACGCGCTCGGTAGCCCGCGCCGGGTTCGCGAGCTCTGCAACCGATTGGTTCCAAGCGAGCCCGCGCCGGAGACCTCGCTCGCTCCCAGCCCTTGAGCGGTGACGGCCCCGTCCGACTGTCCGAGCACGGCGACGGGGCCGCGGTCCATTTCCCGGTGAGTCCGTAGACGGCGCCTGCAGCCTTTCGGCGCTTCAGGCGCCCGGACGCTTGCGCGGGCGACGGATTCGATAAGCGTCGAGTCGATTCAGCAGCGTGCTCCGGGAAACGCCCAAGAGCGCGGCCGCGCGCGACTGATTGCCCGCGGATTGGGCCAGCGCTTCGAGGATCCGATTGCGCTCGGCGAGCTCCTCCGGAGTGAGGTTCAGGACGGGGACGGCTTCGGACACCTCGGGCGTGCTCGTGGGACGGGGCACGAGCAGGATCGAGCGCATCTTGTCGAGTGGCAAGTGCTCGGGACCGAGCGCGCGGCCTTCGCTCAGCACGGCAGCGCGCTCAATCACGTTCCTGAGCTCGCGGATGTTTCCGGGCCATGCGTAGTCGAGCAGGCGCATCGCAGCGTCGTCGCGGATCCTGAGCGCGGGCAGACCGAGCTTCGCCCCCGCTGCGTTCGCGAACTCGCGCGCCAGCGTCAGGATGTCCTCGCGACGCTCGCGAAGCGGCGGGATCACTGCCGTGTACGCTGCGATCCGATAGTAGAGATCGCTGCGGAACTGTCCCGAGAGGGCCTCGGCTTCGAGATCGCGGTTGGTGGCGGAGAGGAAGCGCACGTCGATCGCACGCGACGTGGTGCTGCCGAGCGGCGTGAGCTCGCGGGTCTCGAGCACCTGCAGCAGCTTGGCCTGTAGCCGCGGGACGAGCTCGCCTACCTCGTCCAAAAATACGCTGCCCCCCGCTGCGACCTGCAAGAGGCCCGGCTTGGGCTGCACGGCTCCCGTGAACGCGCCGCGTTCGTAACCGAAAAGCTCGCTCTCGAGCAGCGCTTCGGGCAGCGCCGCACAGTTGATGCGCACGAACGGCTTGCTGGCGCGCGGTGAGCGTTCGTGGATGCTGCGCGCGAGCACGTCCTTGCCGACGCCGGTTTCACCCAGGATCAGCACGCTGATGTCTCCGCGAGCGACCGCGTCGGTCTCGGCGTAGAGCGCGATCATCGACGGCGAGCGCGGCAACGACTCGCCGCCCGTGGCTCGCGCGTCCGGCTCGCCGCCGAGCGACACCGACAGCTTGGAAAGGAGCGAGACCGGCGAGCTCCCATCACGCGGGCAGGAGACGAGAGCGCTCTGCGCGCGCGCTCCGGCCTGATCCAGAGCGCCCTCGAGCTCCGCCGCGAAAGCGAGCGCGTCCTGTTCGGTGTCGTCGACCAGCAGCACTGCCCACTCGTTGGCGGAGAGACGAGCGAGGACGTCGGCAGGCTCGAGCTTTGCAGCCAAGACCTGCGCCGGATCCGTCGGGGAACGCGCTTCGACGCGCACGCCGACGACGTAGAAGGGCCGCCCTCCGCTCTCTCGCGCGCGTTCGCACTGCTCGCCCAGGCGCACCTCGAAGTATTCGAGGCTGAGCACGCGCCGCGGCACCGCGCGCGAGCGCCGCGCCCGGAGCACGAGCACGAAGTCTCCGACCAGCGCAGATTCGCCCGGGACGATGCGCTCGCGGACTCCGGGAAACAGCGGTCGCCCGCGCAGCAGCGTGCCGTTCGAAGAGCCGAGATCCTCGAGCGTGAACTGGTCCTCCTGAATGCGGAGCAGCGCGTGCCGGCGAGAGACGCCGTTGCCGGCCAGCGAAATCGCCGCGTCGCCTCCGCGGCCGATCAGGAGCTCACCGGTCTTCGGCAGCGCGATCCGCGAGACCTTGCCGTCGCCGGCCGCGAGCAACTCGAAGCTCGTGGCGGAGCCCGAGAGCTTGCTGGTCGAGGCGGCGTCTTCCGTCTCTGGTTGGTTCGATGTCATCGTAGCTCGTAGACGCTCGGTCTCGAATCCGTCTTGGGCGCGGTCGGCGCCGGGGCTCCGGGCTTTACCGTCTTTTGCAGTCGTGTCGGCGGGGGCCGGCGCACGCTTTCGGTCGGCGACGCGGAGACGACACGGGGCGGGGA
>JALYWZ010000677.1 GCA_030852505.1 Myxococcota bacterium
AGTGCGTCGAGAACGACAGCGATTCGCGAAGCTCGGACGATGCCGGCGGCGGATCGGTGACCGTGGCCGAGCCCACCGGCGGAGCGGCGAACGAGGCCGCACGGATTTGCGCCAAGCAAGCCGAGAGCAGTCTGTGCGATCAACTCAGCGGCGAGCCCTGTCCCGATGGCAGTACGTGCGACTTCTCCAAGCTTATGGGCGGGTTCAAGTGCTTCGATGTCGAAGCCCCCGCCGCGGCAGGCGAGTTTTGCGACAACGAGACGGTGATTTGTGGCCCCGGATTGTTCTGTGAAGACACCACCCTCATGGTTTGCCAGCACTATTGCTGCGATGATTCCGATTGCGCAGTGGGCGTTTGTTACGGCGCCGACGAGTTCTTTCCAGACGGAGAAACGAACGTCGGCGCCTGCTTCGACGAATACGGCGGCCTGTGCGCGTTCGCCGAAGAAGGCGAAGAACCCGAAGAGTGCCTCGAACCCTCCGGCTCCGCCGGCGCTGGCGGCTCCGCGCCCTAGCTAGTCTCTTCCCTCGAACACGCGTTCCGCTCTCAGCGCGCTCCGGATCTGCGCGGCGGTGTCGCCGTGCGGGTCGATCTGGTAGGCGGTCCAGCCGGCGTGCTGCGCGGCCAGCACGTTTTCGGGGGCGTCGTCGAAGAAGACGATCTGGCTCGGGCTCTCGGCGAGCGCGGAGAGGAAGACCGCGTGGGCCTGGCGGAAGATCACGGGCTCGGGCTTGGCTGAGCCGAGGAGATGCGAGGCGACGCGGTAGCGGAGCTCGAGGACGGACGGGTATTCGGCGCGGCCGTCTTCGCCGGCGAGGCGGACCCAGTGCTCGGCGTTGGTGTTGCTGAGGCACGCCGTGGCCACGTTGGGGATTTGATTGAGCTCGCGCACCAGCTCGAGGGCACCGGGGTATTCCTTGAGCGTGAAGGCGGCGTGGATCTTCTGCACTTCGAGGGTGGTGTAGACGTCCATCGTGGCTCGGGCGAGCTCGGCGTAGTACGCGGCGGTCTCGAGCTCGCCGCGCTGGTAGCGATCGACGGCCTTGTAGCGTTGCGCGCGGGTGTGCTCGGCCGCGAACAAGTTGGGATCGCGGAGCGGTAGGCCGGCTGCCACGATCGCTTCCTCCCAGCTGCGGCAGATGCGCACGAGCACGCCCCCGAGATCGAAACACACGACGCGCGGCGCGGACTTCGACATGCGGTGTTACTTGTTCTCCGAGAGCAGGGTCTTGGCGATGGTCTGGAGCTGCATGTTGCTCGTGCCTTCGTAGATCTTGCCGATCTTGGCGTCGCGGTAGAGCTTCTCGACCGGGTAGTCGCGGGTGAAGCCGACGCCGCCGAGGAACTCGACGGCCTGGGACGCGCTGCGCTCGGCGACCTCGGACGCGAACAGCTTGGCCATCGCGGCCTTCTGGACGAAGTCGTGTCCGCCGTCCTTCAAACGCGCGGCGTCGTAGACGAGCAGGCGCGCGGCCTCGATCTCGGTCGCGACGCGGGCATACTGAAATTGCATGCCCTGGAACTCGGCGATCGGGCGGCCGAATTGCTTGCGCTCCTGCATGTAGGCGAGCGCGTGCGACAGCGCGCCCTCGGCCAGACCCAACATCTGCGCGCCGATGCCGATGCGGCCCTCGTTGAGCGCGAGGATCGCGATCTTGTAGCCCTGCCCGAAGGGTCCGAGCACGTTCTCGGCGGGCACCTCACAGTCCTCCAGGATGAGCTCGCAGGTGCTGGAGGCGCGGATGCCGAGCTTGTCCTCCTTCTTGCCGACGGAGAAGCCGGGGAAGCCGCGCTCGACCAGGAACGCGGTGATGCCCTTGTAGCCCTTGGCCGGGTCGGCATTCGCGAACACGATGTACAGCGAGCTCTCGGCGGCGTTGGTGATCCACAGCTTTCTCCCCGAGAGTACGTAGCGGTCGCCCTTTCGTTCCGCTCGGGTGGCGAGCGCGAACGCGTCCGAGCCGCTGCCGGCCTCGCTCAGCGCATACGAGCCGACCCAGCTGCTGGCGAGCTTCGGCAGGTAGCGCTTCTTTTGGTCGTCGTTGCCCCAGCGGAGGAGCGCGTTGTTGACGAGCGTGTTCTGGACGTCCACGAGCACGGCCACGCTCGGGTCCACGCGCGACAGCGCTTGAACTGCGAGGATCGCGTTGAAAAAGCTGGAGCCCGCGCCGCCGTACTCGGCCGGGATCTCGACGCCCATCACGCCGAGCTCGAACAGCGCCTCGATCAGGCCCTTGTCGAGCGCGGCCCGCGCGTCCATCGCCGCCACCTCGGGCCGGATGCGCGCCTCGGCAAAGGCCGAGACCGTGTCGAAGAACAATCGTTCGTCGTCCGAAAGCAGTGACAGGGGACCCATGATGGCCAAAAAGCCTATCATCGTCCGGTCGGCGCCCGCGGTCCCAAAGTGGTAAAGAGGGAGCGGTCATGGCCGGCAACAGTTTCGGGCAAGCCTTCCGCATCAGCACCGCGGGCGAGAGCCACGGTCCGGGGAACGTGGTGATCATCGACGGCTGCCCTCCAGGCATTCCGCTCACGGTCGAAGATCTCCAGTTCGACCTGGACCGCCGCCGCCCCGGTCAGAGCCGACTCGTGACCCAGCGCGACGAGTCGGACACCCCCGAGCTCCTGGCCGGCGTGTTCGACGGCATCACCACCGGAACCAGCATCGCGATCTTGATCCGCAACACGGATCAGAAGAGCCGCGACTACGCGGACATCAAGGACAAGTACCGCCCCGGGCACGCCGACCACACCTACGACGCGAAGTACGGCGTGCGCGACTACCGCGGCGGAGGTCGCGCGAGCGCCCGCGAGACCGTGGCGCGCGTCGCAGCCGGCGTGATCGCGAAGAAGGTGATCGCGCGCGCGTTCGGCGGTCACGTGATCGGCTACGTGCGACAGGTGGGCGACGTGATCGCACAGGTCGAGGATCCCGCGAGCGTCACGCTCGATCAGGTCGAGACGCTGCCCGACGGCACCCCGAACATCGTGCGCTGCCCGGATCCGGAAGCCGCGGCGCAAATGGTCGAGCTGATCGAGACCGTGCGCAAGGAGCAAGACTCGGTCGGCGGCGTCAGCGAAATCGTCGCCACCTCGGTGCCCGCGGGCCTCGGTGAGCCGGTGTTCGACAAATTGAAGGCGGACATCGCCAAGGCGCTATTCAGCCTGCCGGCGGTGATGGGCGTCGAGTACGGGCTTGGCTTCGCCTGCGCGCACCTGCGCGGCAGCGAGGCCAATGATCCGTACTATTCCGAGCAGGGTCCCGGAGGCAGGACGATCCGCACGCGCGGCAACCACCACGGGGGCATGCTGGGCGGCATCTCCTCCGGCATGCCGATCGTGGTGCGCGCCGCGGTGAAGCCGACGAGCAGCCTGCCGCGCGAACAAGAGACGGTGCAGCGCGACGGCAGCCCGTCTTCGATCCGTACGCGCGGGCGCCACGATCCGTGTCTCTTGCCGCGCTTCGTGCCGATCGGCGAGGCCATGGTCGCGATCGTGCTCGCCGATCATTACTTGCGTCACCGCGGTCAGCGCGGAGGTTTGCCGTGAAGCCCGTCGATTATAGGAACCGCTGGGTGCTGATCACCGGCGCTTCGTCGGGGCTCGGCGCGGAGTTTGCGCGGGCG
>JALYWZ010000678.1 GCA_030852505.1 Myxococcota bacterium
CTACGGGGGCTCGCTCTAATTATTAAAAACAGAAGCGCGCTCGAGCGCGGGAACCGCGTCGAGGGGGCCACGCCGGCGCCTGCCCGCGAGCGTCAGGGCCATCTTCAGAGAAGCCGCGTTGACGTCATGCTCGGCCAGAACTCCGAACACGCCGTCGGGCACGAAGCGCAGATGCAGGCGTTGCTGTTGGAAGCGCAACACGATCGAATCCGGACCACTGCCGTCCGCGCCGAGCGTCTCTTCGAGCCGCAGCACGCGCGGCCCTGCCTCGCGCAAGAGCTCGGTCCCGAGCATCGGCGGTAGATCGGACGCGGCGATCGCGCCGCTGCGATCCATGAAAAAGCTGCCGAGCACTCCGGCGACGTCGCGCAGCGGAGCCAGGTAGCCGTCGCTGTCCCTGTTCGTTGGATGCATGGATTCAGAGCCCGAACTTCTGGCGCAGCGTGTGAAGATCGGCCTCGGGAGTCGCCGTCAGCGCGATCACACCGCCGTTCGCATCCACGTAGACCAACCTGCGGTGCCGCTCGTGCACCGACTCGAGCGCGGAGAAGCCATCCATGCCGAACGCTTCGCCGATCAGCTGCGAGAGCCGCGCGGCATAGCCAGCCACTTCGGCGAGCTCCTGCGCGGCGCCGCGGCCCGAGATCAGCGAGCCGCGCGCATCGACGCGCACGGAGGCCTCGATCATCGAGACCGGGACCAGCGGTGACTGCGGCGCGGAGCTCTCCAGCGGCGGCGGCGACGTGGACTTGACGGCGGAAAGCGCAGTTTTCGCCGGGCGCGGCTCGGGGCTCGGCTTCGGCGGGGGGACGACGTGTCGCCCCGATTCGTCTCGCTGCCGAGCCGACGACAAGATCAGGTTCTGCCAACCCAGGTCGATCGTCGGGAGCTCGGGCCAGCTCATGTTCGAGGGCTCGAACGTTCCGGAGTCCCAGCTCAGGAGCTCGAGCGCCGCGGGCAAACCGGAGAGGTCGTCGAGCATCGCGTGCACGACCTGTCCGCTGCGAAAGAACAGATAGCCGATCTGCCCTCGAGAGATCACCCGGAACGCGCCCTCGGTGCGCGACAGGCACGCCATCTGCACGAGATCCGCCAGGCAGGCGCCCGTCAGGCTCGCACGAAAGCCGTTGCTGACCGGGAGCGGAACGCTGGCCGTGTCGTCTTCGGCGGACGCTCGGTCACGCATGGCGCCCAGTATGCCGAGCGTCTTTCGACTCAGCAAGCACACGACTACTCTCGTGAGTGACAGCCCGAAGCGACGAACTGCGCGCGACCCGCCACAGAAAAATCTCTGAAACAATCGCGCCCGCAGCGTTTTCGTTCTGCGCCGTGAACGCGCACACGACGGGCATGAACTTTCTCGTACCCGATCGGTGCGCTCGGCCTGTTCGCCAACGGCAGCTACGGTGACGGCGCGAGAAGGGCTCGTAGGCTATCCCCGAATACCGCGCGCCCTCTCGACGTCACGCGCCGCCAAGCTGGAGTAGAGCTCGAGTAGCACCCACTGCGAGTAGCGGCCGTACCTACACTGTCCGAGTGCGCACCCGCGATCTCGCCGTGAAAATTGCCGCGTATCCAAATCGGCGCGCCGGCCAGGAAAAAGATTTGCTAGCCTCGTCTGACTCCGTGCCGCGCGAGCGGTCGTTCGCAGTCGAGGCTCTGTTCTAGCCTCTGTGTTCGGTCCGAGGCGGAGGCTCGAGGCGGCGGGAGTCGGGCTCACTTTTCGCGGATTCGACTCAATACTTTCGCATCGCCGCCGTAGCCTTAGAAAGCCGCCGCTGTAGTGCCCCGTCATGTCGGTTCAGCTCAGCCGTAACCTGCCTCCGCACTGGTCCTGCGTCCGTGAGATCCGCACGGAAGTGACACAGGCCCTCGGAGCCTATTCGAGCGCCGTTCGTTACGCCGCGATGATGACGTCGTCGGAGCTGCTCGAGAACGCCGTGAAGTACGGCGAAGCCGTGCGACAGGCTCCCGTCATTCAGTTCGGGATGTCTGCGAATTCCAAGCTCATCGAAATCACCGTATCGAACGGCTCGACGCGCGTGGAGCGCGTGCTGGAGCTCCGGCGCCACGTCGAAGAAATCACGGCGGCCCAAGATCGCTCGGCGATGTACTTCAGCCGCTTGCGCGAGCTCGTGAACGAGCCGAACCAGGGCAGCAAGCTCGGCATCTACCGAATCGTGTTCGAAGGTGAGTTCGATCTCCGGGTCGCGTTCGTCGACGAGGTAGTCACCGTCACTGCCAGGCGGGTGGTCGGATGACGGATCCGGTCGTGAAGTTCGAGCAGGACGGGCTGTGCATCCAGCTCTCGCGCGCGTCCGACGAGCTCACCGTGTCGTGGCTCGGCGTGAGCGACTCGCGCTCCCCCGCGGCTTTTCTGAATCCCGTGATCGAGCAGATCGCTCGCAGCGCAGGCGGCGCCCCGGTCACCGTCGATTTCACGCGTCTCGAGTACATGAACTCCGCGACCGTCACACCACTGATCGCCCTCGTCCGGTCGCTGGATCAGGCCAAGTCTCCGGTGCTCTTGCTGTTCGCCGAGGTGGACTGGCAGCGTACCCACTTGCAGTGCATGAAGGCGATCTCGCGGACTTTGCAGAACGTCCGCGTCGAAGGCCGCCCGCCGCCAGTTTGACCCGGCGCGGCCGCGACGCGCTGCTACTCCGCCGCCCCCGGCGGCGCGTAGCGCAGGGCCATCAAAGTCACGTCGTCACTGTCGGCCCGACCCCCGATTTCTTCGAGGAGTGAGTCCACGATCGCCTTGGGGTCGCTGGAACGGCTGGCGAGGGCATGGAAGCGCGAGGTGAGCCCGGCGGTGCCGAGCCGGCGCTCCCCGAGCATCATCTCCGTGATGCCGTCGGTGTAGAGCAGGATCGTGTCGCCTTCTTGCAGCTCGATCGTGTCGTTCTCGAGCAGCTCGGAGATATCGTCGACCAGGCCCAGCCAGACCCCGTGGGTGGCGATGCGCTGCACGGTGTCGTTCGCGGCGCGGTGGACCAGGATGTCCTGGTGCAGCCCCGAGTAGCGAATACGGTCGCCCGACAGCTCGAGAGCCGTGATCGTCATGTATTGGCCGTCACTGATGCGCTGGAGGTTGCCGCGCACCGCGGTGTTGGCTCGGCTCAGCACCAGCGAAGGAGAGAGCTCTTCGCCGCGCTGCCGAGCGTTCAACACGATGGTCCGCACCGCGGTCTGGATCATCATCATGATCAGGCCCGCCGTGACGCCGTGGCCGGATACGTCCCCGATCAGGATCCAGTCGCGATCTCCGGCTTCGACGACGTCGTAGTAATCGCCGCCGACGCTGTCGGCCGCGATCATGGCAGCCGCCACCTCGTAGCGCCCCACCCGCTTGGTTTCCGGTAGCAGCACGGTCTGGATCTTCTTCGCCAGGTCCATCTCGCTCCACAGCTCCGAGAGGGCGCGCCGGAGCTCGGCGGTCCGCTCCTGAACCTGCGCCTCGAGCGTCTCGTTGGTGCGGCGCAGGCTCTCTGTGGCTCGGTTGAGCTCGCCGTAGAGCTTGGCATTCTCGACCGCCACCGCGGCCTGCGCGGCGATGAACTTGAGAAAGCTGGCGCGCGCCGGGCTGAAAGCGGCGGTCGCGCAGTTGTTCTC
>JALYWZ010000132.1 GCA_030852505.1 Myxococcota bacterium
GCCGTCGTCCCAGCCGCCGCTGGCGCCGCCGCCTCCGAACTTGCCGCCGCCGCCTTCAGGCTGGGACATGCGGTGCTCCCGCGCTCACTTCCGCTCGTTCTTGCTCGCAGGCACGCGCTTCACCGAGCATGCCCGAGACGCGAAACATGGCGACCAGGCGATCCAAGATCGAGAGCGCGCGCTCGGTGTAGCCGAACTGTCTGGCGAGGTTCTTCCCGGCCTCCCAGTTTTCTCGTGCCTCGCTGAGGCGTCCGAGCTGCCACTGCGCTTCACCCTGTTTTTCCAGGGAATCACACTTGGTATAGGGGTTACAGAGCTTGCCCGAGACGTCGCTCGAGTGCTTGAAGTAACCCTCGGCTTCGTCGGTTTTTCCAAGATCCATCGAGACGGTGCCGCAGCTGAACAAGCTTTGTTGAAGCGCGGTGAGGTTGCCTGCGGAGATCGCCAGCGCGACGGCTCGTTGAAAGAACTTCAGCGCCTCGAGCGGCTGACCCGCGTACAGCGTCGTGTCGCCGGCACCCTTGAGGCAGAGCGCAGCCAGGGCGTGCTCGCCCTTGGCGTCCCAGAAGTTGAAACACGCACCGTACTTCTCGAGCGCTTGCGGAAAGCGTTTGAAGGCAAAGTCGATGGCGCCGAGCTGGAAGAACGCCATCACGCGGTCGTGATGGGGCAGGCTCTGGTCGAGCGCGGTGGCGTGCAGATCGCGCTCGACGGCCTCGTTGCTGAAGTCGAGCTCCATCACCAGCACGCGGTCGTTCTTCGCCTGGAACAGCTCGGGAATGATCGCCGGCTCGGGATCGCGATCGCGCACGACGAAGCGGTGGCGCTCCATCCACGGCTCCACCTGCTGCAGCGCGAGCAGGGGCGCGATCATCGCCTTGTAGCCCTGGACATCGCCGAGCTCGCCCGGCATCAGACCCCAGACGATGTCGTCTGGACCGATGAAGTGCTCCCCGCACCACTCCACGGCGCGTTGCAAGCGCCTGGCCGGCGGTACGCGGCTGTCTTCCACCTCGAGCGGGAACGGCGGCAGCGGATCGATCTGCTGCGCGACGAGCTCTGCGTTCAACGCCTCGCGCTGGGTCGTGAGAGACTTCGCGATTGCGTCCATGTAAGCGGGCGCGCTGGGGCACGGATCGGTGAAGACCAGGTAGTAATGGTCCTCGTCTTCTTGGGCAAAGCTGTACAGCGTGCGGTTGGGGAGCGCGATGGCCGGGTCCGTGCCTCCCAAGACGAGCGTCGGATAATCCGGCTGGTTGATGAACTCCCGGAGCGTGCCCACCAGGGCATCGGCTGCGCGCTGCATACGACTTCTAACCCTCTCCCGTCCCGTGAGCTAGTTCAGACGAATCGTTCGGGCCCGGATCACTGCGTCCCCCTCGGTGCGCAGGTCCACCCCGCCATGCTTGGCGTGCAGCTCGATGGTGTCCGCTGCGATGCGCAGCGTGCGAGCGGCCTTGAGCTCCACGTTGCCAGTGCCGAGCTGGAGCTCCGGTCCGTCTACGCCCTGGCGCACCGTGATCAACGCCGTGCCGTCGTGACTCAAGATCCGCACCGCTTGACCCGGTTCGAGCTGGAGCTCCGGAACGTCTGCAGTCGGCTCGGGCGGCGGCTCGAGGTCGCGCCCGAGTGCGCCCGTGATCACCCACTGCTTCCAGCCCGTAGGCATCATCAGGATCACGCGGTCACCCTTGCGCAGTCGCAAATGGCGCTCTGCTTGGACCCACAGCTCGACCGGCTTGTGATCGGCGTCGAGCCAGCGCACGAAAATCCGACCGGGCAGATGCGGATGATGCGTATCGAGCACTTCCCCGACGATGCACCCTGCAGCCTCCACGCCCTGGCTCGCCGCCTCGGCAACGCGACCCTCGAGCGCCTCCTCGATGACCTCTTGAAAGGTTTTTCCGTCCGGCGTCCTGTTTTGCATGAGTAGCTCCTTGGGCTCAGCCGATCTTGACGAGCGGGCCGCCGATCGACACCACGCCCTTGCCGCTGACGTTGACTTGAGCACCGGACAGATCGGCGCTGGCCGGCGTGAGCGTGACGACGGAGCCGCCGCCGTCGAGGCCCGCTTCGGTCTGGCCCTTGCCGGTAACCTTCATGCCCGAAAGACCGACTTCACCCCCGCTCGAGAGGCTGGCGTCGCCGTCGAGCAGGAGCTGGCTTCCGCCGCTCGATTGGGTACAGGCGTTGGCGTCGAGCAGCATGCTCGCACCGCCGCTCGCCTGCATGAACGCATTGGCGTCGAGCATGGTGTGGGACCCGCCCTTCGACTGCGAGAACACGTTCGCGTCGATGGCGACGGTCGAACCGCCCGCGCTGAGCGTGATCGAGCCGGGGGTCATGACGATGGTGCTCCCGCCGCAGGTGAGCGTGATCTTGTTCGGCGCCTGGATGTCGATGGTGTCGCTGGCGTCGAGCCGGTGCGCCCCCGTGACGCCGAGCGAGCTCTTGACTGGCTTCGCCTTGTCCGGGTTGTCCTTCTCCGTGACGCCCTCGACGATCATCGACAAATTGCCGTGGATCTTGATGAACTGATCGCCGGTGATGTTCAGGGTATCGTTGCGGAGGATGGTCGTCGTGCGGTCATGCTTGACGAGCGTCGTGAAGTCCTTCTCCGCCTGCATCGAGATCTGCTCCTCGCCCTTCTTGTCCTCGAAGCGGAGCTCGTTGAAATTCTCTTCGGTGCCGCCCTTGGTGCTGCGGCTCTTGATGCCGCTCTGGGTCTGGTTATCGGGCAGCGTGTAGGGCGGCATGTTGTCGGCGTTGTAGACGCGACCGGTGATGATCGGGCGATCGGGGTCGCCCTCGAGGAAGTCGACGATCACCTCTTGCCCGATGCGCGGGAGGTGCATGCCGCCCCATTTGGCGCCGGCCCAGATCTGCGCGACGCGCACGAAGCACGAGCTGTTCTCGTCGTACTGGCCCTCGCGGTCCCAGAAGAATTGCACCTTCACGCGGCCGAACTCGTCGGTCCAGATTTCCTGATCTTGCTTGCCCACGACCTGCGCTGTCTGGGGGCCTTCGACGACCGGCTTCTTGGTCACGCGCGGTGAGCGGAACTGGCGCTTGCTGTCGATGGCGCGGAAGCGCAAGCGGTAGTCGGGGTCGATGTCTTCGCTCTTGCCGGATTCGTACTCGCTGGTGCGGATTTCGTAGATGGCCTCGGTGACCAGGTACTCTTTGTTCTGATCTTCCCGCGGGAAGTCGATGAGCGAGAACAGCGTGCCGGCGAACAGGCTGCGCGCCGTGGCGTTGCCCTCGATGACCTCGTATTCGACCTGGTTTTCTTCGAAGCGGATCCGGGTCTGCTGTTTGGCCTCGGGGGGCTCGAGGAAGTCCCCCGGGTACTCGAAGAGCTCGTACTCGGCGTGGGCGTGACTGTTGGGGGCCTTGCGCACGTCGTCCAGCAGCGTGGCGGGGCGCTTGAAGTTGTAGTCCTTCGCCGTGTACGAGCCGGAGCGGATGCGGCGCGAGGCGAGCCAGCCGTTGATGTGCTCCACGTCACGCCGTTCGCGCTCGAGCGGCGGGTAGTACGGCAGCTCTTCGTTCGTCGGCGCGGGCTCGTGCGCGCTGTAAGAGTCGGCGAGCACGAGCGTGTGCTTGCCCTCTTCGTGCTTGAAGAAATAGTAGATGCCCTCCTGCTCCATCAGCCGGCTGACGAAGTTCAGGTCGGACTCGCGGTACTGCACCAGAAACTCCCAGGTCCGGTACTCGCCCGAGAGCATCTCTTCGAAGTCGGTGAAGCCGTGCTCGCGGAACATGGCCTTGAGCACGTCCGGCACGGTCTTGTTCTGGAAAATCCGCGAGTTCGTGCGGTTCGAGAGCAACCACAGCCACGGGCGCAGCACCGCCCGGTAACGGATGAACCGGCCGTGCTCACCCGCGAGCGCGAAGTGCGTCACGATCCCGTGAAAGTAACGGATCGAGGCGTCGTTGCGCTCGAGCGCGACCGACGCGGGCTGACCGAGCAACTCCGACAGGTCGATGTTCGGATCGGTGCTCAGCAGATCCACCTCGTAGACGAAGGGCTGACCGAGCGCTTCACGCCCGCTCATCGCGTAGAAGAGCAACGGACCCGGCCCCAGCGGATTCGCAAATACCGTCGTGCGATCGAGCGTCATGTTTCCATTCCCACGTATTGTCGGGCTCGATTTCCACCGACCTCGACAGGACCACGAACCTGCGGAGGGGCCGTCACCGGCCGTCCAACAACCACCACCTTACCTCACATATCACGTTCCCCTGATCGTGGCATGAGAACCTACGTCGGCGCGCGCCGAAGCCTCCCCCGGGCTCACGCTGATCATCCTTTGGCCGATGGCCCAGTCGCCTCGCGAAACACGACGCTCTGAAGCACGTTTTCCGGATTGCAGGGGCAGGCCGCGGGGCAGATACTGGAGCTCGCGCGGTGGAGGCGTCGATGAGCAGGCAGGGTCGGAGCGCAATCGGGATCGGTGGCGGCGTGTGTCTGCTGCTCGCGAGCCAAGCGGCGCTGGCGGCCGAGCCTCCGGGCAAGGCAGTGCCGGACGACCGAGGGCCGGCACTGCAGGCCGCGTGCACGGAGCTCGTCCGGGACGCGGAGCTGGACCCCCATCCGGAGCGGCTGTTCGCTGCGGGGCGTTGCGAAGAGGGGACAGGGCGCATCGCCAGCGCCTGGACGCACTACCGCAAGGCCGCGCGCCGAGCCGAAGAGCGCGGTGACAGCGGGGCAGACGCGCGCGCTGCTGCCGCGAAGCTGGAGCCGTCGCTCAGCCGTGTCGAGGTGCGTGTCCCGGCGTTCGAGCCGCGCACCATCGAGGTCTGGCTCGACGGCAAGCTGCTACGGCCCGAGGCCGTCGGCTTCCCGATCCCGGTCGATCCGGGCAGCCACGAGATCACCGTGCTCGCGAGTGGCCGCGTGCCGTGGTCGGTGAAGGTGTCGCCGCCGCCCGCGTCGGTCACGCGCATCGACGTGCCGGTGTTGGTGCGGTCGGAGCAAGCGCCCCCGGTCGTGGGGCAAGTCGACATGCCTCCGAGCGATCGCGGTCCGGCAGCGCCGCTGCCACAGTTCGTCCCGCCTCCACCCGCTCCGGGCGTGCGCGAGGAAGATCCGGGCAAATCGCAGCGAACCGTGGGCTGGGCGCTCGGCGGGGCTGGCGTCGGCGGCATCCTGCTCGGCGCGTACTTCGCCCTGAAGGCCGCGGCCAGTCGCGACGACCTGCAGTGCCAGGACGAACACTGCCCGGCGTCGCAAATCGAAGCTCTCGATCGCTCGCGGCACCAGAGCGCGATCGCGAGCTGGGCCTTCGGGCTCGGCGGGGCATCGCTCGCCACCGGCGTCGTGGTCTACCTGCTGGCGCCGTCGCGAGAGCGCGCGTCGACAGCGCTCCGGATCTCACCGGTGCTCGGGACGAACAACGCGGGGCTCACGGCGAGCGGGCGCTTCTGACGAGCTCGGTCTACGGCCCCGAAGCGGGACACTTGTCCCAGAGAGCGCCGCAAGCTGGCGTCGGCTCCGGTTCGAAGCCGAGCGCCGCTTCCAGGTTCGCCATCGTGAGCTCGCTGCATTTCGGCATGCCCATCGCGACCTGCTCGAGGTACTCGGGGTACTCGGCCACGCACGCCTGAAACTCGGCGATGGTCGCCGAGCACGTCGCATTCTCCTCGCAGCCGTCGTCGATCTCGAGCGGCTCGGCCACGCAATCGTCGTAGGTCTCCTGGCAGAGCCGCTGCAGCTCTGCATCCGACGAGGGCTCGAATAGCACCACGGCAAAGATGCCCGCGGTGCGGCAGGTGAGCTCTCCCGCGGTTTCGGTGGCGCCCGAGGAGTCGAAGCTCGCGCGGGCGTCGGCGCACAGCTCTTCGAGCTCGTCCGGAGTCAGGCTCTCGAGCGTGGGCTCGCCCGGGTTGGCGGAGCCGCCGGTCGCGACGGGCTCGGAGCCGCCTTGCGTCCCGGTCGAGCCGCCCTGGACCGGGTTGCCGCCGAGCGACGGTGCGAAGCCGCCGAAGCCCGCAGCTCGACCACCGGTCGCGGGGGGAGCGCCGGCGTTGGAAACGCCCGTGCCGCCCGTCGTGCTCGCGTTGCCGCTTCCGCCCGTATTCGGGCTCGCGTTCGAGCCACCCGAGCTCGAGCTCGGCCCGCCCGCGTCACCGCCGTCGTCGCTCTGGTCGTCGCTGCTGCATGCAGCGAGCAGCGCTGCCAGAGCCAAGCCTCCCACCACCCACGAGCGTGTCCGCTGTCGTTGCATGGGCGAGAGTATCAGAGCTCGGCGATCGGGCTGCCCGCGGGATCGCCGTAACGCGACACCTCGAGCCCGAAGCGCCGGATGATCGAGGCGTGCAGAGCGCCCGTCGGCTGATTCGGCGCCGCGACACAGCGCCCGGTCTCGAAGCCGCCGGCGTGTCCGGCGATCAAGGTCGGCATCTTCTTGCGCTCGTGGCTGTCGCCGTTGCCGTTCTCGGAGGCGTAGACCGCGAGCGTCTCGTCGAAGAGCGTGCCGGTCGCGGTGGGCGTGGACTTCAACGCATTCACCAGGTACGCGAAGCGGCGGATCTTGAAGCGCGAGGTCAACACCACGCGCGCATCGGCGATTTTTCCGGCATCCGCGACGCCGTCGAGATCGGTCGCGCGATCCTTGTCGCCGAGCTTGTGCGAAATGAAATGATCGCTCCAGTCTTTGAGCGCTTCGAGGCCCGAGCCGATGCTGTAGCCGTTGTAGTGCACGCCCCAGCTGTCGCTGTATTGCAGCGAAACCACGCGCGTCAGATCGCAGGCCATCGCCAGCACCGACAGATCGATGAAGGCTTTCATCTTCGTGTGCCAGTCGCTGGTGGTGCCGGGAGCCGCCGGGACCGTGCAGCCCATGGTCGGCGCGGCCATCGCGTTGACCTGCTTTTCGACCTCGAAAACCGACTCGAGGTGCTGATTGATGCGGAGCTTGTCGGCAGCGCCGAGCTTGGCCTTCAAGCGGTTCGCGTCTTCGCCCAGGTAGTCGAGCAAGCTGCCCTGGCGCTTCTTCAGCTTGTCGTCGGCAGCGGGTGTCATGCCGCCCGCGCCCGCGGTGTCCTTGCCGAACAGCGTATCGAACAGCTTCTTCGGGTTGCGCTCGACGGTCTCGACCTGGCCGCCCTCGCGGAAGGAGATGTTGCCCTGGGCGATGTCCGTGCTCGGAGTCGCCGACAGCGCGAGGTTCCGGTACGGCGTGTCGGCGCGCAAGCTCTCGGCCAGGTACTGATCGAGCGTCGGCTGCGGCGGCGTGTAGTTGTTTTTCTGCCCCTTGTGCGCCGAAAACGCCATCGACGGCACGTGGATGTCAGTGCTCACGCCGGAGTGATCGATACCGGTCACCACCGTCACGTCGCCGAGCGTCGCCTCTCCGGCGGGCCAGATCCCCTCGGCAGCGAAGCCGTCGAGATCGACGAGGCAAGCCGGCAGCGAGCCCGACTTGAGCGCGCCCGCGGGCGGATCCCAGCGAGAGGGATCGGTGCCGTTCGGATAGAAGAAGCCGATGAAGCGCTGGACGGTGGCGCTTTGCGCGCCGGCTCCGCGCGAGCCGGTCATCGCCTCCAGGAACGGGAGCGAGAGGCAAAGGCCCGCGCCGCGGAGCACGGTGCGTCGGGAGAGAGGTCGTATCGCCATCTGGATCCTCGTGGGCGCTACTGCGCCACCGGCGCTTTCCGCAGGCGGAACTCGGGAGCTTCGACCAGCCCCTTCAGGAGGCCGGTGAAGGACTGACCACCTGCAGCAAACGCCTTGCTGGCCGCGTCGATGGTGCAGGCATCTTCCGCCGCGGGCTCGTGGCCGTTGACGTACAGGAACGCCTTGGATGCCAGGCACGCCGAAACCGCTGGCAACTCGCGCAGCTTGAGCGAGAGCTCGGCAACCGATGAAAACGCCGGCATTGCCGCATCGGGCAGACCGGGTGCGACGCCGTAAGCCGCGATGTCGACCGTCCCGTCGTAGCGCCCGGTCACGTCGAACTTGGCGAAGCCCACGCCGACCGGATCGATCAGCGCGTGGCAACCCTTGCAGGCGGTCTCGGAGTTGCGCGCCTGCACGATTTGCTCCGGCCCGAGCCCCTTCAGGCGATCGCCGATCAGCGCGGCGAGGTCAGCCGGCACGGTCACGTGCTGGCACAGGAACGTCTTTCTCAGCCAGTTGCCGCGGATCGCGATCGGATCGCCGTCGGTCTTCATGCTGATCAGCGCCGGGTGCGTGAGCACGCCGCTGTTCTCACGCGGGTGGCCCGCGGGGAACGTCACCGTGCCGTCCGCTGCCGGCGTCGGAAGCCCGAAGAACTCGGCGACCTCGGCGCTGACGCGCGTGGTGTTGCTGGTGAGCAACTCGAACACGTTACGGTTCGACCAGGCCACTTCGGAGACGGCGGCGTCCGTCTCTTCCTGCATCAGCGGCATCAGCGTGTCGGTCCAACCCGTGGGGCGCACGTTCGGAGCACGTAGCTTGTCGAAGCCGAGCCACTGCCGGAAGAACGCGCCGAAGAAGCTCTGAGTGCGCGGGTCCGCGAGCATCGTGCTCACGACCTTCGTGTAACCCTCGGGAGTGGTGAGCTCGCCTGCCGCGGCCTGATCGAGCAGCCCGGCGCTCGGGCTGCGCCCCCAGAGCGCGAACGACAGGCGCGACGCGAGCTCTTCCGGCGCCAGCGTCGACACGCCCTCGGGCTCGCTGCCGACCTCGACACGGAACAGGAAATTCGGCGAGGCCAAGAGCGCCTCGATCACGAACTTGAACTGGTCGCTTTCGTCGAGCGCATCGGCCGTGGCGCGGCTCGTGAGCGCCGTGACCTCGTCCGGCGCGAGCGCACGACGCCAGGCGACGCGCCCGAAGCTCGCCGTGAACTGGGCGAGGCAGTCGGTGGCGGTGGGGGCGCAGCCGAGCACTTTTTGCTGGCGCGCCGTGTCCGTCATCAGCGCATCGGCGAGCTCGTGCGCCTTGTCGAGGTAGGCGCGGACGTGTTGCGGCGAAACGGTTTGCACCTCGGCGAAGGTGCGGAAGCCGTCCTTGTCCGTGTCGGGCGGCATGCCCTCGACGCTCGGCGGCTCCGCCAGAGCGAACAAGTCTTGCAGCGTGAGCTGGTACTCGAGGTTCGACAGGCGCCGCAGCACTCCGGCACCGGTGTTGGTGCCCGGGCTCGTGCACGCGCTCGCTGGCGCGCCCGGAGCGCCGGGGGTTCCCGGCGC
>JALYWZ010000679.1 GCA_030852505.1 Myxococcota bacterium
GCAGCTTCCCGAGGTCGAGCCCCTCGAGGTATTCCATGACGATGAACGGCGCGCCCGAGGCGAACGTGCCCACGTCGATCACGCGGGCCACGTGCTCCCCGCGGAATTGCACGGCGGCGCGCGCCTCCCGCAAGAAGCGGTCGATCGCTCCCTCCGAGGAGAGCGCGTCGGAGACCAGAAACTTCACCGCGACCCGCCGCGCGAGCTGCAGGTGCGTGGCGAGCACCACCACGCCCATGCCGCCCTGCCCGAGCACGTGCTCCACGCGGTACTTGCCGGCCAGCACCTCGCCCGGAGAAAGTTGCGGTTCCATCACGGGCTTTCGCGCCTGAGGAGCGCCTCCGCCTTTCGCTGAAGCACGCAGCGCACGCGCTGTCCCGAACCGACACGCCGCGGCCGCCCAACCAGCTCGCAAAGCGCGGTGGGCTGGCCCGCGGTTCGGCCCGCGAGCTCTGCTTTGTCCGAATACGCGCCCTCCGGCGCGGACGGCCCGCCTCTCGTCTCTCGCGCGATCATCGGCTTCCCACGAACTCGCCTCGCGACGCCGATCCTTCGAGCGTCGTCGGTGAAACTAGCCAAATCGCGTCCGCCGCTCTTGTACGTTCGTGCAGCATAATCACGCGCCCGCTGCTGCTCTGCGCCCGCTGGTGCGACAGATCCGCGACGAATCCGAGAAGTCAGGCGCAAAAGGAGGTATTAGGCAAGGCCGAGTAAGAGTCATGGCCTACGAGCACCGAAGCATCGAACCGCGCTGGCAGAAGTACTGGGAAGAGAACGCGACGTTCCGCGCCGTCCGTCGCAGCGGTCACCCGAAGCTCTACGTGCTCGACATGTTCCCGTATCCGTCCGGATCGGGCCTGCACGTCGGGCACCCCGAGGGCTATACGGCGACGGACATCCTGGCGCGTTACAAGCGCATGCGCGGCTTCGACGTGCTGCACCCGATGGGTTGGGATGCGTTCGGGTTGCCCGCGGAACAACACGCGATCGCCACTGGAAAGCACCCGCGGATCACCACCGCCGAGAACATCACCGTCTTCCGGCGGCAGCTGAAAGCCCTGGGGTTTGCCTACGACTGGTCGCGCGAAATCGACACCACCGACCCCGGCTACGTGCGCTGGACGCAGTGGATCTTCCTGAAGCTGTTCGAGCGCGGTCTCGCGTTCCAGTCGGAGGTCCCGGTCAACTGGTGCCCCGCCCTCGGCACCGTGCTGGCGAACGAAGAGGTGATCGACGGGCGAAGCGAGCGCGGCGACCATCCGGTCGTGCGCATGCCGCTTCGCCAGTGGCAACTCCGGATCACGCAGTACGCCGAGCGGCTGGCCTCGGAGCTCGAGCCGCTCGACTGGCCGGAAACGCGCGAAAAACAGCGCGATTGGATCGGCCGCAGCGAAGGCGCCGAGGTCGACTTTCCGCTGGTCGGTCGCGAAGAATCGCTGACCGTGTTCACGACGCGCCCGGACACGCTGTACGGCGCGACGTACATGGTGATCGCGCCCGATCACAAGCTGACGCTGAGCCTCGCCACCCCCGAGCAGGAGAGCGCGGTCGCGCGCTACGTCGCGGAGACCGCGCGCAAGAGCGACCTCGAGCGCACCGCGCTGAACCGCAGCAAGACCGGCGTGTTCACCGGCGCCTACGCCAAAAATCCGCTGACCGGCGGCTCGATCCCGATCTACACGGCCGACTACGTGCTCGGCGCCTACGGCACCGGCGCGATCATGGCCGTGCCCGCGCACGACGAGCGGGATTTCGAGTTCGCGCGAGCATTCGGCCTGCCGATCGTGGAGGTGGTGAGCCCCGACGGAAAGCCGCACGACGCGCTCGAAAAGGCCTTCACCGAAGACGGCATCGCCGTTCGCTCGGGCCCCTACGACGGGCAACGCACCGCCGAGATGAAGTCGAACGTGATCCGCGATCTCGAAGCCCGGAAAATCGGCCGCCGCCGCGTCAACTTCAAGCTGCGTGACTGGGTGTTCTCGCGGCAACGCTACTGGGGTGAGCCGATCCCGATCTATTTCCCGGTCTCCACCGCCGGCGATCCGCGCCGCGGCGACGCCTACGAGATCGACTACAGCCAGCCGATCGCGGTCGCCGAATCCGAGCTGCCGCTGCGGCTGCCCGAGCTCGACGACTACCAGCCGGGTGACGTGCAGGGCCCGCTCGCCAAGGCGCTCGACTGGCGCTTCTTCCAGAAGGATGGCCGCTGGTATGCGCGCGAGACCAACACCATGCCGCAGTGGGCGGGGTCTTGCTGGTACTACCTACGGTTCATCGATCCGAGGAACGATCAGGCCATTTTCGATCCCCAGGCCTACGCCGATTGGATGCCGGTCGATCTCTACGTCGGCGGCTCCGAGCACGCGGTCTTGCACCTGATGTACGCGCGCTTCTGGCACAAGGTGCTGTTCGACGTCGGCGTCGTCAGCCACCCGGAGCCGTTCCAGAAGCTCGTGCACCAGGGGATGGTGCTCGGCATGGCGTACCGCTGGTACGCCGCGCTCGGCCCCGACGGTCAGCTCGTGAAGGCCCTGGACGGCGACAGCAAGGCTGTCGTTCCGAACCAGGAGAACGACGGCCCGCGCTTCCTCTTGATGCCGGAGAAGCTCCCGGTGGAGGAGCGCTGGGTGCTCGAGGCCGACGCCGAGTTCAAGGACAACCGCCCAGTACACCGCGACCACGGGGTCCGGCTCGTGCCGGTCGCGGAGAAGATGAGCAAGTCGCGCGGCAACGTCGTGAACCCCGACACCGTCGTCAACGAGCTCGGCGCGGACAGCCTGCGTCTTTACGAGATGTTCATGGGCCCGCTGGAGCAGACCAAGCCCTGGCAGACCGCAGGCATCCAGGGCGTTCGTCGCTTCCTGGACCGGGTCCACGCGATTGGTCAGCGGCCGCTGGGCTCGGAGCCCCCGGCCCAGGAGACGGCCCAGCTCGTGGACCGGACCGTGAAGAAGGTGGGCGAGGACATCGAGGGGCTGCGCTTCAACACCGCCATCAGCGCGATGATGATCCTCACCAACCACCTGAACGGGCTCGAGACGGTGCCGAAGGCGTCGTTCGAAAAGCTGGTCCTGATTCTGTCGCCGTTCGCCCCGCACCTGTGCGAGGAGCTCTGGAGCCAGCTCGGGCACGCGCCGTCGATCGCGAACCAGCCCTTCCCGAGCTTCGACCCGGCGCTGATCGAGGACGACACCGTCGAGATCGCCGTCCAGGTGAACGGCAAGGTGAGGGGCCGCGTCCAGCTCGCCCGCACCGCCCCCGAAGCCGACGCGCGCGCCGCGGCCGCGGCCGACGAGAACGTGCAGAAGTTCCTCGAGGGCAAGACCGAGAAGAAGCTGGTCTACGTCCCCGGCCGCGTCCTGAACTTCATCGTCGCCTGAGCGGCCCCAGCGCTCGTTCCAGTTCGTCTGAGTCACCCCATCGGGGTGACTCAGACGAAGCCACCACCACTGCGCGCCGGCCCCCTGTCCAAGCGTCACGTCTGAACGCCCGGTCGGATGTGGAAAGAGTGTTGTTTCCCGTGAAACGGCGGGCCAAGTTTTCTGCGACGATTTTTGGAAGGCGGGACGTCGGGGTGCGAGGGCTGCGTCATGGGACGCGTGGGC
>JALYWZ010000680.1 GCA_030852505.1 Myxococcota bacterium
CGCCTCGGCTGTGGCCCGGACGAGCTCGCCGAGAACCGGCGAACGCTCGAAGCGCGGCTCGCGGAGCTCGAGTCGTTCGCGACGCGGCGCGCCGAGCTCGAGAGCGCCGTGTCTGCGGCGGAAGACGCGGCGGAGGCGCTGGCTCGGGAGCTCTACGCGGCGCGCGCGAGCGTGGGACCCGACGTGCAAGAGCGGCTGCAGAAAGAGCTCGAGGCGCTGGCGCTCGGCTCCGCCGAAGTGCGCCTGAACGTCGAGCGCACGGCCTCCGCCGAGCTCAGCCACGGAAGCCGGCTGGACCTGCGATTTTCCGCGAATCCCGGGATCGCCCCCGAGCCGCTCACGCGCATCGCGTCGGGCGGCGAGCGGGCCCGCTTTGCGCTCGCCCTGTGCTGCCTGGGCGCGGCGCGCGGTCTCACGGTCGTGCTCGATGAAATCGACCAGGGCGTGGGCGGCGAGGCGGTGGAAGCGATGGCCGAGCGTTTGCAACGCCTCGGCCGCACTCAGCAGATCGTGTGCGTGACCCACAAGGCGGCCATCGCCGCACGAGCGGACGCACACTTTCGCGTGCAAAAGACCGTGGAAAGCGGGCGCTCGTTGGCACGCATCGAGCGACTCGACGACCGGGAGCGCACGCAGGAGCTCTCGCGCATGCTGGCCGGCGGTAGTGCGCCTTCGGCCTCGCGCGCGCTCGCGCGCCGGTTGCTCGAGGCGGCGCGGCGCGCGGCCTAGGCTTTCGGCGTATCGCGCTTGGACAGCAACGACGCGAACGGATTGTTGCTGAAGGTCTTTTGCGGCGGAGCTGCTCTCGGCGAGCCCGCCCGCGGGCCCTGACCTTTGCCGGGCACGGGTCGCGCATCCGGGCGCTGCCCCCGCGCGGCGTCGGTGTTCTTCGGCGGCCCCTTGCGGGCGCTCAGGCCGATCCGCTTGCGGTTCAGATCCACCTCGAGCACGCGCACCTGGATGCGATCGCCGACCTTGACGATCTCGTGCGGGTCTTTGACGAAGCGATCGGCGAGCTCCGAGATGTGGACGAGGCCGTCCTGATGGACGCCGATGTCGACGAACGCCCCGAAGGCCGTGATGTTGGTGACCACGCCCTCGAGCTCCATCCCGGCGCGTAAATCGCCGATCTCGCGCACGTCTTCGCGGAACTTCGGCGGCTCGAAGGCCTTTCGCGGATCGCGGCCGGGTTTGTCGAGCTCGGCGAGGATGTCCTTCAGCGTGAAGACGCCGGCCTCTTCGTAGCGCTGGAGGTCGAGGCGGCCGAGCAACGCCGAATTGCCGATCAGCGACGCCACCGGCACGCCGAGATCGGCCGCCATGCGCTCCACCAGGGCGTAGCGCTCCGGGTGAACCGCGCTCGCGTCGAGCGGGTGCTCGCCGCCGCTGACGCGGAGGAAACCGGCGGCCTGCTCGAAGGTGCGCGGGCCGAGGCCGCTCACGTCGAGCAGCGCCTTGCGCGACTTGAAGCGACCGCGCTCGTTTCTGTGGGCGACGATCCGCTTGGCGAGCGTCAGGCCGATGCCCGCGACGCGCGAGAGCAGCCACGCGCTCGCGGTGTTGAGCTCGACGCCGACGCTGTTCACGCAGCTCTCGACGACCTCGTCGAGCTTGCGACCGAGCGCCGGCTGCGAGACATCGTGTTGATATTGACCGACACCGATGCTCTTCGGGTCCACCTTCACGAGCTCCGCCAGCGGATCCTGCAAGCGCCGCGCAATGCTGATCGCGCCGCGCACCGTCAAGTCGAGCTCGGGGAACTCGTCGCGCGCGACGTCGCTCGCCGAGTAGACACTGGCGCCCGACTCGCTCACCGCCACGCAGTAGGTCTCGGTCAGCCCCTCGCTCTTCAGCACCTCGCGCACGAAAGCCTCCGTCTCCCGGCCGTGCGTGCCGTTACCGACGGCCACCGCGCGCGGCGTGTGCGCCTGACACAGCCTCCGGAGCGTGGTCCTCGCCTTCTCGAGCGCCGAGTCGCCCTGAACCAGGTAGACGGTCTCGTGCTCGAGGAGCTTGCCGGTCTCGTCGACCACCGCGCATTTGCAGCCCGTCCGCTGACCGGGGTCGATGCCGAGCACGGTCTTGCCTCCGAACGGCGCGGCGAGCAGCAGCTCCCGCAGGTTCTGGGCAAAGACCTGGATCGCTTCGTTGTCCGAGCGCAGCTTGAGCTCCACGCGCACGTCGCTGGCCGCGGCCGGCCCGAGCAGGCGCTCGAGCGCGTCGCTCACCACCTCTTGGAGCTGCGCTTGAAACGGCGAGCCTTGCCGGACGGGGATGCGGGCGCGCACGTACGGCAGGTGCGGCTCGAAATCGAGCCGGAGCAGGCCGTAGAGCACGCCCTCGTTCTCGCCACGCCGGATCGCGAGGAAGCGGTGCGACGGCATCTTCGCGACGGGTTCCTCGAAGCTCGCGTACATGTCGAACTTGGTGGTCTTCTCGGCGTGCTCGGGCTTTTTGGCGACTCGCAGCACGCCTTCGTTCATGTACGCCGAGCGCAGGTAGCTCCGGAGCTCCGCGTCCTCGGAGAGGCGCTCGGCGCAGATGTCCCGCGCGCCCGCGAGGGCGGCGGCCACGTCCGGAACTTCCTTTTCCGCGTTGACGAATTGCTGAGCCAAGAGCTCGGGCGCAACGCTCCCCTCCTGCGCCCAGAGCGCGTCCGCGAGCGGCTCGAGCCCGCGCTCCTTCGCGATCACGGCGCGCGTGCGGCGCTTCGGCTTGAACGGCAGGTACAGATCCTCGAGCTCCGTCTTGGTGCTCGCCGCCTTGAGCTTTGCCGCCAGCTCCGGCGTCAGCTTGCCCTGTTTCCGGATCTCCGCGATCACGCTGGCGCGGCGCGCCTCGAGCTCCGTCAGGTACTCGGCGCGCTCGGCGATGGCGCGGATCTGCACCTCGTCGAGCCCGCCCGTGGCTTCTTTGCGGTAGCGCGCGATGAAGGGCACGGTCGCTCCGCCCGCCATCAGCTGCAGCACTTGCCCGATCCCCGACGCGGGCAATCGAAGCTCGGAGACGAGCTGCGGGAGCGGATCGAAGGTGCTAGCCTCGGAGTCGTCGGAGAGGGCCTTTTCTACCATCGGAGGAGGCGCTCTTTTCACGAACGAGCCCCGGCGACAAGAGCGCCGTCCATCGCTCTGGCTCGTCCTTTGCAGCAGGGAGCGGCACAGGAGTTCTCATGCAAAACCACAGCCCCTTGGTTTCGGAGATCATGAGCGGGCCGGTCGTCACCATCGAGCCGGGCGCCCGGGTGGAAGAGGTGTTTGGCCTGGCCGAGCGCCGAGCCGTGCACCACTTCCCGATCGTCGATCACGGTGCGCTGGTCGGCTTGGTCTGCACCTGCGACTTGCGTGACGCATCGCCTCACTCGTGCGCGGCCGAGCTCGCACACCAGCGGGTCGTGACCATCTCGCCTGACGGTCGCGCCGAGGAGGCCGCGCTCTTGATGGCGAAGGAAGCCGTCGGATCCATCGTGGTCGTGGGCAATGACGGAGTCGTCGGCATGCTCACGCGCGAGGATGTTGCCCGTTCAGCGCCCGAGCTCGCGGGGCTGATCGAGGAAGGACATTGTTCCGCGTGCGGCAACCGCCACCACCTGAAACC
>JALYWZ010000681.1 GCA_030852505.1 Myxococcota bacterium
CTGCGGTCCCGAACGCGAGCCCGACGCCGGCTGCTCCCGCCGAGCCCGCGCCGCCACCGGTCGCAGCGCCTCTGGCTCCGCCCGCTCCGGTCTCGACCGCCGAGGCTCCACCCTTCACGCTCGGGCTGCGCGCGAGCGCGTACCTCCAGGGTCAGTATCAGTACAACCAGCTCTCGGAAGACGAGCTGCAAGCGGGCGGCGCGCCGCTCAACCAGAATCGCTTCCTCGTCCGCCGCGGTCGCGTGCGCTTCGACCGCGACTGGGACTACGCCGCGGGCTCGCTCGAGCTCGACGCCAACACGGTGTCGGGCTCGGCGATTGGCATCCGCCGCGCCGAGGCCTCGCTCGTCTACCGCGGCAGCGAGCCGAGCTCGGACACGCCGCCGCTGGTGGTGCTCACCGCCGGTGTCACCGACATCCCCTTCGGCTTCGATCTGCTGCAGTCGGCGCGCGTGCGCCCGTTCATGGAGCGGAGCCTCGCGTCGAATGCACTGTTCCCGAGCGAGGCCGACGCCGGGGTGAAGCTGTCCGGCGCGATCGCGTTCTTCCGCTACGGCGTCGCGGTCATGAACGGCGAGCCGCTCGACGACCAGGGCTTCCCGAGCGACCCGAACAGCGCCAAGGACCTGATCGGTCGCGTCGGCGTCGATGTCACGCCGGCCGACGGCTTCTCGCTCTGGGGCGGCACGTCGTTCGCGAAGGGCAAGGGTTTTCACCCTGGCCGCGACGCCCGCAAGCGCTCGATCGCCTGGCGTGACACCGACGAGAACGGCACCCTGCAACCAGGTGCGGAGCTCCAGGGCATCCCCGCGACCGCCGCCTCACCCTCGAAAAATTTCGACCGCTGGGCGCTCGGCCTCGATCTCGGTGCGTCGTTCACGACTCCGCTCGGCCTGAGCAAGCTCTACGCCGAAGCATTTCTGGCCTCGAACTACGATCGCGGCCTGGTCTCGGCCGATCCCGTCGAGTCCGTCTCGGGTGATCTGCGCCACGCCGGCGCCTACGTGGCCCTCGAGCAGGGCATCACCGACTGGGGCATCGCCGGGTTCCGCGCGGGGTTCTACGACCCGAACTCCGACGTGCTCGAGAGCCGGCAAGGGCGGCAGCTTCCGCTCTCGCAGACCATCACCACGCTGTCGCCGCTGGTCGGCTTCGTGCTGAAGGGTCGAGCCAAGCTGCTCATCCAGTACGACTTCGTGCGCGACCACCTGGGACGCGACGCGAGCGGCAAACCGACCGACGCCGAGAACGACGGCTTCACGGCGCGCCTCCAGGTGGAGCTATGAGCGCGCTGCCGCGACTCGCCCCCGCGCTCCTGCTCGCGACCGCGTGCAGCGGCGAGACCCTCACCCCCGGTTACGAAGAGCCCGTGCGCGTGCCGGGCGCTCAGTTCCGCGAAGGTGAGCTGCCCGGATCCGCCCCGCTCACGACGGAGCAGATCAGCGCGGGAGAAAAGCCTGCCTCGCCGAACGTGACCTCGATCGACGTCACGGGCCTCAGCCTCGTCGCGGGCGAAGGCGAAAAGACCATCCGCGGTCGCGTCTCGACCGACGCCGCCGCCCTGGCGCTGCGCTTCGACGGGCTCGGCAGCGGCTACTGGGTGCTGCCCGTGGGCGGACCCGATCCCATCAACGGCGGCGAGCTCACCTGGTCGCTCACCGCCAACGTCTCGCCGGAGACTCCGCCTGGGTACCACTCGCTCTTGTTCGCGGCGGTCGGCAGCCAGGGCCGCTCCGGCAACCAGTTCGCCGCGCGGCTCTGCATCGGCTCGCCCGTTCCCGACAACTTGAACCACTGCGATCCCAAGCGCCTGCCGCCCGATCTCGTGGTCAGCCTGTCCTGGGATCGCGACGTCGATCTCGATCTGCAGCTCGTGGCTCCGAACGGCAAGCTCGTGGATCCGAAGCGACCGACGACGGATCTGGGCGCGCCGGGCGAGCCTCCGGATCCGAACGGGGAAGGCGCCGGCGTGCTCGATCGCGACTCGAACGCCGACTGCGTGATCGACGGCCTGCGTCGCGAAAACCTGGTGTTCACCGAGCGCCCGCTGCCCGGCCGCTACGCCGTGCACGCGAGCCTGAACCAGGCCTGCGGAGAGAAATCGACGCGCTTCACCCTGAGCCTGACGAGCCGGATCGACGGCGCCGAGCCCGACACCTACGCCCAGACCAAGACCTACGAGAAGAGCGGGCTGTTGCTCGCATCACAAGCCGACGGCGGCGTGAAGCTCGGACTTTACGTGACCGAGTTCGTGGTCGAGTGAGTTTTTCCCAAGCACCGAGGTAGCCCGATGTTGATCGAACGTTTGATGAAGGTGGCCCTGCTCGGCAGCGAGTGGGTGCTGTACTTGATGCTGTTCCTGTCCGTGTTCTCGTTCTCGACGATGTTCGAGCGCTGGCTGTTCTTCCGGCGCCGCAGCGACGACCTCGTCAAGCTGCGCAAGGATCTCGCGGCCTCGCTCTCGAGCGACGACGTCGAGTCCGCGGAGAAGCTGCTCGAGAAGAGCCCTTCGCTCGAGGCGCGCGTGGCTCGCGAGGGCCTGCGCTGGCGCTTCGGCGGGCCCGAGGCGATGACGGACGCGGTCGACTCCGAGCTCAGCCGGCTCCGGCCCGAGCTCGAACGCGGCACCAACTTCCTCGGCACGCTGGGCAACAACGCGCCGTTCGTCGGCCTGTTCGGCACGGTGCTCGGCGTGATCATCGCGTTCCACGCCCTCGGTCAGGCCGGGCAGAACACCTCGCAGATGGGCGGCGTGATGGCCGGCATCTCGGAAGCGCTGGTCGCGACCGGCGTCGGTCTGTTCGTGGCGCTGCCCGCGGTGGTCGCCTACAACCTGATTCAGAAGCGCATCGGCGAGGTCGAGAGCAACTCGCAGGGGCTCACCAAGCTACTCACCGCCTACGTGAAGGCGCAAAAGGCCAGCGCCACGTCCGAGCTCGTCGGGCACCGAAAGGTAGCGTGAGGCAGCCATGGCAGCCGTCGCTACCGGCCGCGGGCGAGGCCCGATCGTCGGCATCAACGTCACGCCGCTGGTGGACGTGGTGCTGGTGCTGCTCATCATCATGATGGTCAGCGCGACCTACATCGTGTCGCAGAGCCTCAAGGTCGAGCTGCCGAAGACGGCCTCGTCCGACGACACCGTCTCGAAGACGTACGTCGTCACCATCACCAAGGACGGCAAGTACTTCTTCAACGACCGCCCGATCTCGAAAGAGTCGCTGGCCAATGAGCTGCGGGCTGCCCAGAAATCCGAGAAGGATCCGAGCCTGGTGATCACCGCGGATCAGGGCGCGCTGCACGGTCAGGTGGTGAACGTAATCGATCTCGCCAAGGTCCATGGCATCACCAAGTTCGCGATCAACGTCGAGCGTCAGTAGCCGTTTTCTGCGACGCCCATGGCAAACAAGCTCCTCATCGGCGCGAGCCTGCTCGTGCATGGCGCGCTCGCGATCTCGATCGGTCGGATCGAGGTCGCGGAGTCGCGCGCAGCGACCGCGATCACCGTCGCCGAGACCAAGAAAAAGGCCGAAAAGCCCGCGCCGCCCAGGGCCGAGCTCGAGCCCGAGCCGCCGCGCCCCGAGCGCGCCGTGCGC
>JALYWZ010000682.1 GCA_030852505.1 Myxococcota bacterium
GCGCTGCCATCCGTCTTGGCCCAGGAGCTCGGGCCGCACGCCATGCAGACCCCGCGCACCCGGCGGATCTTCGGCAATGCCGATTTTTTCGACGAAGCCGGGGTTGCGCCGCCGGTGCACCCGTCCGGACTCGGCACGCGCAGGCGTTTGCAGCGTGCCAGGCGCAGCCGGTCGCCGCTCGCGGTTGCCGCCGGGGTCGCGGTTCTCGCCGCCGTCGCCGCTTTCGTGGCGTTCTCGGGTGATAGACCGGCGGCCGACACGACCCCGGTGTCGAGCCCGGACATGGTGCGGGTCGGCCCGGGCGAGCTCTTGCTCGGTGACACGGAAGCGGCAGCCCGGCGCTCGTACACGGATTGCCAAGCCTCGCTCGGAGCAGCGTGCGGCGAGCGCTTCGAGAGCTCGGTCTTCGCGCGGGAAGTACGGCCAGCTGGCGCGGCTCCGGTCTCTATCCGAGGCTTCTACCTCGACAGAACGGAGGTGAGCCTGCGAGTGTTCGTGCGCTGGCTCAACCTCGAAAACGCGAAGCTGCATGTCGAGGGGGTTCCACCTTACGAGCGGGTCATCGACGCTTCCGCGCAGCCGATCGTCGCCGTCCGGTCCGGGTCTACGAAAGCCTCAGCCATGCTGGCGATCCGCTACGCCGAGCGCGCGTTCTTCGTCGATGACGAGCGCTACGCGGACAATCCCGTGACGCTCGTCTCGTGGCACGGCGCGCGCCAGTTTTGCGAGGCGCAAGGCAAGCGTTTGCCCACCGAACGAGAGTGGGAGCTCGCGGCTCGCGGCTCCGACGGGCGCCGCTTTCCCTGGGGAGAGCTGCCGCCAGAGCTTTGCGAGGAGGTCGTGTTCGGGCGTTCGCCGGGCGGCGTCTGCGAACGCGGCGTGCGCGGCGCGATGCCGGTCGGGACCAGTCGCGGCGACGTGAGCGCCGAGGGTGTGCGCGACCTGGGCGGCAATGTCGCAGAGTGGACGGCGTCTCCCTTCGAGGAGCCGAGCGCCGCAGGGTCACCGTGCGGGGGCGATGCCGGGCCGTGTCGCGCGGTGCGGGGCGGCAGCTACATCGACGGGCCGCTCCTGCTCCGCGGCTCGCTTAGGTCGAGGCGCGGCGAGAACGAGCTCTGGCCAAACGTCGGGTTTCGCTGCGCTCGAGACGGAGACATCGAGTCTTGAAGACCTCACCGCGCGTTCTTCTTGCGAGTTTCATGGCCTGGTCGTGCGCGGCCAACGCTCCGGTCCAGGTCGAGAACGAGCCTCCGCGACCGGCTCCCGAGCAAGCTCCGCAGCAAACGCCGGAGCGCTGGGGGGATATCCGGCTCTACCGTCAGGATCCCTTCCTCGGCCAGATGCTCGCGCCCTACGGAAGCACACTGCATACGGCCGAAGACGTCGCGTTCGAGGTCGAGCTTCGCCAGAGTGTCTTCGTAAGAGTCGTCAACGTTGCTCCGTCGGGCAAGACCGCGTTCGAAAAGGATCTCGGGCGCGTCATGGCGCCTTCCCGAGCGCGGATCCCGGCGGACCCGCGCGCGTTCCTGCGTCTCGACTCGGCGCTCGGCACGGAATACGTCGTACTCATGCTGTCGGTAGCTCCGCTCGAGCCGGCGGCGGTCGAATCGCTGACGCAGTCGGTGCTTCGAGCCGAGCGCGCCCCGGTCAGCCGAGGGCCGGCGCGGAAGCATCCGAAACCGAAGTCGAGCCCGGAACCGAAACCGGAGCAAGCTACGGAACCCGCGGCCGCCGAAGTGGATCCTTACCGCGAGCTCGACCTGTCCGAGCGAGGATTGACGGAAGGTCACGGCAGGTACCTCGAGATGGCCGGCGGAGAGCGCGCGGTGACGTGGATTCGTTTCGAGCACCGGCCGAGGGAGCGCCGGTGAGCCACGATCGCGACGCCACCCTGTCTTCCTCGACCAGCGGAGGGACCTCCAAGCGCGGGAGCATCGTCGCCCGTGTGCTGGCACACCCGGACGTCGCGCGAGTCGGTGACTTCGCGCCGCTGTTCGACGCGGAGCGAGCTGCCAAGACCTCGCTCAGCCGTCTCTCGCCGGAGTTCCGGACTCCGGACGGCCGCCGTGCCCGCCCTCTCGAGAGCCCCCGCATCACGCGCGCGCCGCTAGAAATCGAGCGGCACGGGGAAGGCTTGATGTTGCGCAGGCCGGCAGAGGTCCCGGTCGAGGTCAATGGTCAGCCGCTCCACGGCGAACGCCAGATCTCGCGCGAGGAGCTCGATGCCGGCGTGGTGATCTTGTTCGGCAAACACCTGGCGCTCTGGCTCGGCTGGTTCGATCCGTTCATCGCGGCTCCCGCCGTTCCCCTGCTCGTCGGCGAGAGCACGGTGATGCACGAGCTCCGCACGCAGATCCATCGCCTCGCCGCGCTGGAGGATCCGGTGTTGATCCGGGGCGAGACCGGCGTCGGCAAGGAGCTCGTGGCGGAGGCCATTCACCGGCTCGGCAGCCGTGTGAGCTCCAGCTACGTCGCGGTCAACTTGTCGGGCATCCCGCCGGCGATGGCCGCCTCGGAGCTGTTCGGGCACAAGCGCGGCGCCTTCACCGGAGCGGTCGACGAACGCAAAGGGTACTTCTCGCAGGCAGCTGGCGGCACGCTGTTCTTGGACGAGATCGGCGAGGTGAGCGGTGAGGTGCAGGTGCTGCTGTTGCGCGCCATTCAGCATGGGGTCATTCAACCCCTCGGCGGCCGCACGCAGGCGGTAGACGTGCGCTTGATCGCCGCGACCGACTCCGACCTGGAATCCGCGGTGGCTCGTAAGGAGTTTCGGGAGCCGCTCCTCAGGCGCTTCCCGTTTTCGGTCTGGGTGCCGCCGCTTCGCGAGCGTCGCGACGACGTCGGGATGCTATTTTTTCGACTGCTCGAGCAGGGGCTCAGCAAGATGGGCGAGAGCTTTCGGCTCGATCGCGGCTCCGCGGACGCGACTCCCTGGGTCCCTGCCAGTTACGTGGCGCGGCTCGCGATCTACGGCTGGCCTGGCAACGTGCGGGAGCTCGCCAACGTGGCGTTGAACTTCGCGCTCGAAAACCGCGGAGAGGTTCGCGCGCGGGTGACCGAGAATCTACTGCGGCTGGTGCCAGCGCCGACCGCAACCCCGCTCGCGCTGCCGGAGCCAGAGCCAGAGCCAGGCACGAAGGCACGCAGGGCCGAAGACATCAGCGACGACGAGCTGATCGCTGCGATGACCAGAGAGGAGTTCGTCTGGGAGCGCGCCGCGAAGACGGTCGGGGTATCGAAAGGCTACCTCTACGCACGTCTCGGCAAGGCCTTGCCGAAGGCGTCCGCGCTCTCACTCCCGGAGATTCGAACGGCGCTCGAGTCTTGCGGCGGGCAGCACGCCGAGGCAGCGCGCCTGTTGCGTGTCTCGCTGCGAGGGTTGCGGTTACGCCTCGGGCGCGAGGGCTGAGCGGCGAGGAGCCGAGCTCGCAGCCCGACGCGCTCGGCGGCGAGCCAGCGCTAGCCAACCGCAAAAGACAGCCGCGCCGAACCAGGCGCTCGACGCGTGCGCGCTCCGTTCGTTCGCCAGGCGGCAGCCACAACCGCGTGCCCCCCTGAGCGGCTGAACGCGCGGTGGCCCGGCTCCGAGC
>JALYWZ010000683.1 GCA_030852505.1 Myxococcota bacterium
AGGCGCGACCTGGGTCATCACCACGAACCCGCTGCGTGACCCCGAGGACCGGCTACGCGCGCTGCTCGACAACATCACGCGCATGGCGGGGCTGTTCGCCCGCATGCCAGAGGACTACGCGCTGTGCCGCACGCTCTCGGACTACCGCGCCGCGCGCGCTAGCGGCCGGCACGCGGCCTTCATCGGGATCCAGGGCGGAAACGCCATCGACGTCGCGCCCGACGCGGTCGAGCGGCTGCCCGAGGGCGTCGTGCTCCGGGTCACGCTCGTGCACCTGTCGAGCTCTCGGATCGGCTACACGAGCTCGCCACTCCGGCTCGGGCCCGATCGAGGCATCGGCGCGTTCGGACGCGAGCTGGTGGAGCGCCTCGACGCAGCACGCATTTTCGTGGACCTCGCTCACATCGGTCCGACCGGCTTCTGGGAGGCAGTGGACGCGCACGATCCGTCGTTGCCGCTGATCGTCACCCACACCGGCGTGTCCGGCGTGCACCGCCACTGGCGGAACCTCGACAACGCCCAGATCCGCGCCGTTGCGGCCAGCGGCGGCGTGGTCGGGATCCTGTTTCACAACGCGTTCCTCGGCGGCTCGCTGTTCGGCGGAAAGGCCGAGCGCGTCGTGGATCACATCGCGCACGTCGTGCGCGTGGCCGGCGAGGACTACGTCGCGCTCGGCAGCGATTTCGACGGCGCGATCGTCCCCCCCGTCGATCTCCGCAGCGTGCTCGAGCTGCCGCGACTCGTGGAAATCATGCTCCAACGCGGCTTCTCCCCCGAGCGGATCCAGAAGATCCTCGGGGGAAACTTTCTACGCGCGCTCGGGGCCCTGCGCGGCTGAAGCCGGAGCGCGCAGCCCGTCTCAGGCGTCGTAGAGCGCCACGTCCCCGTCGTCGTCGTCGTCGTCCAGCGGCTCGAGCTCGATGTCTTTCCCGTCCTTGCTCTTGGACTTCGACAGATCGGTTTCCGACAGCCGGGGCAGACGGCGCTTACCGACCGGACCCTCGTCCACGTAGTCGCGGAGCGCCATCATGTCGCGCAGCGCCTCGAGCTTGGCGAGCGCCTTGACCTCGACCTGGCGGATGCGCTCGCGCGTCAGGTTCATGATCGCGCCCACGTCTTCGAGCGTGGTGCCTCCGCGATCGGCCACGTCGAGCGCGCACGACTCGCCGAGGTCCCACACCTCGAGATCGGGGAAATTCAGCTTGATCGCGCCGGTGCGCGGCGAGACGTCGATGAACAGGTGGTGCCGGCAGGACACGAACGGGCAAGGGCGCGGGCCGTCTGCGCACTCGGCGCGCGTGCGCGGCTTCCAGTAGTCGGTCTCGGGATAGAGCAAGCGGCCGATCTCGAGCTCGCGCTTGGTCATGCGCTTGACGCTGATCGTGCGCGCGCGCACCTCGCGCTTGCGGCGCGACCGGCGCTGCTCGCGCGTGATGTGTTCGGCTTCGCTGGCGAGCGCGGTGGCGCCGTCCAACGTGAGCTCGAGCTCTTGCACCTGCTCTTGGGACGGCGGGTTCTGACCGTGAGAATCGTTCGAGTTCATGCGCAGTTCTCCGTGTGCGTTCTGCCGATGCGCGCACGATGCCCGTGGCGCGCCGGGTGCCGGCCCCGACGCGTTGGTACCGCTCGCTTTGGAAAGGGGCGCAGGTGCCTTGGTTTTTGCTGGGCGCCGACGAAGCTTTTCGTCGGCAAAAACCGCACCTCGCCGCTGGGGCGTCCGTATCTCAGGACGCCGCGATCGTGGTCATTCTCGTTCTGCTGGTGAGTTTGGTTTCGATGGCCGACAGGCGGGCCAAAAGATCTTTGCTGAGGGAGCGCGCGTCCACGACGTCTCGCGCCACGACCGGAGCCAGGCTCTCGGAGCGCCGCTCTTTGAGCACGCCGCCGAGCGTCTTGAAGATGCCGTCGAGCAGCTTCTCGAGCTGCTCGATGTCGCTCCGCATGAACAGAAACTCTTTCTGGATCTGTTCGATGGTGTAGCTCTCGGCCATCATCTGCTTGATGCGCAGGATCTGCCGCACCACGCCGACGGGGTACATGCCCTGGGAGCCGCGGTGCTTGCCCTTGCGGCCGATCCGCACGCTGCGCGGCAGTAGGCCGAGCTGCACGTACTTGCGGAGCGTGGCCTCGCTGAAGGGCACCCCGTGCCTCGCGAACAGATCCAGGATCTCCGCGGACGTCAGGCCGTCCGGGTGGGACCGCTCGAGCTGGCTGAGGAGTGCGGAATCGATCACGATGGAAGCGGCCGGCGCGCCGGGCGCTGCGGAAAGCAGCGTGGTCACCGTCCTCATGCGCGCCAATATATTCCACTCAATGGATCGCCCCAAGCGATTCCCTCCAAAAATTTGCGGAAATCCCTGGGAAGCTCCATGGACCCTGCGCCGTGCGTTAACTAGGACATTGACTGTCACATCTGACGTATCGTCCATGGAGCTGATAATCCATCCAGCCCACCTGCGCGCACAGCGGAAATTCCGGCCCTCCCTGCGGCGTGACGAGCGCGGAATTCGCGCGCTCCTGGGCCCGCCCCGGCTGTCCGGCACGTCACTGGCTTGACGATTTTCGCGCTCTGGCGCTTGGCCCGGCAGATCGCACTCCCCAGGCGCGGGCTTTGGTGACTACGCTGGCCGCCCATGCCGGGCATCGTGCACCGCGACGTCACCGCCAGGGGTGTGCGGCTGCGCGTGGTCGAAGAGGGCGACGGCCCGCGGGTGGTGCTCCTGCACGGCCTGTTCGCCGACCACCGGACCTGGGACGGCGTGCGCGACAAGCTCAAGGATTCGTGCCGGGTGATCGCACCCGACCTGCCCGGCTTCGGTCAGAGCGAGATCCCTCCGACCAGCCGCTTTGCCTACGACATCGACGCGTTCAGCGAGGCGCTCACCGATCTGTATGCGGGACTCGAGCTCGGACGCGCCGCGCTGGTCGGCCACGGTCTCGGCGCGGCGGTCGCGATGACCGTCGCCGCGCGCCGCCCGGAGCTGGTGTCGCACCTCGTCTTGATCGGAGCGCATGCGTACACCGACGGCTCCCGCGCCGAGATCCGTCTTTCGCGCGCGCCGTTGCTCGGCAACCTGGTGTTCAAACAGCTCGTGAGCCGGACGCTGTTCCGGGCTTATTTTCGGAGCCGCCTGTTGTCGCCCGGCGCCCGCGTCGAAAACTCCGAGATCGACGCCCTGTACGAGGCCTTCAACGCGCCCGCCGCGCGGGGTGCCGCGCTGGCCGCGCTGCGCGCCACCCAGGACACGCGCCCGATCATCGCTTGCACGGGCCGGATCCAGACCAGCACGCTCGTGATCTGGGGCAGCGCCGACGCCGTGTACCCCGCTCAGCTCGGGCACCGCCTGGCGCGCGAGATCCGCGGCGCAGGGCTCGAGCTCGTGGACGCCGGCCACCTGGTTCCGGTCGAGCGCCCCGCTCGGATCGCGGAGCTCATCGAGCGCTTCGTGTTCGGTGAACGCGACGGTCGCATCACCCCGGTCCGGTGAGCAGCCGCACCAACGCCGAGCGCGGCCGAGTCCGAAAGCTCGGCGCTGCTCAGTCCGTGGGAAACGCCGCCGTGGGCGGCTTGGCGTCCGCGGGCGGGGGT
>JALYWZ010000133.1:0-2202 GCA_030852505.1 Myxococcota bacterium
CCCGTGCTCGCACCGCCCGTGCCAGCCGGGCTCTCGGCGGCGTCGTCACCGCAGCCTGCGGCGCACACCATCACTGAAAGCAACACCCAACCACAGCGCCCAAGAATCGTCATCGTGGGCGGCATCCTAACCCACGAGCTCCGCGGTTGGCGTCTTGAATCGCGGCCGTTCAGGGCCGGATCGCGACCTTGAGCACGCCGTCGCGCTGGTGGGAGAACAGGTCGTACGCTTCCTCGATCTGGTCTAGCCGGTAAGAGTGCGTGATCAGCGGGCGCGGTGAGAAGCGACCCGAGGCGACCACGTTCATCAGCCGGCGCATGCGCTCCTTGCCGCCGGGACACAGCGTGGTGACCACGGTGTGATCACCGAGACCCGCGGCCATCGCGTCGAGCGGCAGATTCAGGTGGCCCGAATACACGCCCAGGCTCGAGAGCGTTCCGCCGGGGCGCACGCTGCGCAGCGCGCTCTCGAACGTCGCTTGCAGGCCGAGCGCCTCGATCGTCACGTCGGCGCCGCCCCCGGTCAGGCGCCGGATCTCGGCGGGCACGTCTTGCTGGCGCGGATCGAGCACCACGTCTGCGCCCATGCGCTTCGCGATCTCGAGCCGCGCGGGCAGCGTGTCCACGGCGATGATCAGCGATGCGCCCGAGAGCTTGGCGCCCGCGGTCGCGCACAGGCCGATCGGGCCCTGAGCGAAGATCGCGACGCTGTCGCCGATCCGCACCATAGCGCGCTCGGCCGCAGAAAAGCCGGTGGACATGATGTCCGGGCACAGCAGCACGTCCTCGTCGGCGAGCCCGTCCGGGATCTTCGCCAGGTTCGCTTGTGCGTTCGGCACCAGCACGTACTCCGCCTGGCAACCGTTGATGGTGTTGCCGAAGCGCCAGCCGCCGAGCGCCTCGTAGCCTTCCGCGCCGTGGCTGCACTGCGAGCCGCTGCCCGACAAACAGGCGCGACATTGACCGCACGGCGTGATCGCGCCGACCACGACGCGCTCGCCCGGTTCGTAACCGGTGACGCCAACGCCCACCGAGTCCACCACGCCCACGGGCTCGTGCCCGACGGTGAGTCCGGGCTTCACCGGATACTCGCCGCGCAAGATGTGAACGTCGGTGCCGCAGATCGTGGTGAGCGTGATCCGGATCAACGCTTCGCCCGGGCCGGGGATCGGCTTCGGCACCTCGCGGATCGCGATCCGATTCTTCTGTTCGAAAACGGCAGCTCGCATGGTGGCCATGCCGTGGGCGACTGCAACGAGCGAGCCAGCCGATTTGCGCGCGAAAATCGCGTCTCCGTGCCCTGCCGCCGCGCAGGCTTTGCGCGCGACGAGCTCGCTCGCGAAAAGTTGGCTCAGGCGAAGAACGGCGCGGCCGTCGCGCCGACCGCGGCTTCGAAGGGCGTCTCGAAGCCGGGGCCGAGCAGCGCCTCGAGCTTGCGATCTTCGAGAGCCATCGGGTTGTCGAACAGGTAACGCATCTTGACGACCTCGCGCAGCACCGGGTTGAACCAGCCCATCACGGTGAGCAGAAGCCACGGCGTGGCGACGCGCTTCAGCTTGCGACCTGCTCGCTGCTCGATGGCGCGGAACAGCTCCCCCGCCGACACGAAGTGACCCGCGAAATGGAAGCGCTCGAACGGCGGGAGCTCGCTGCGCTTCTCGGCGAGCCGAACCAGCGCGCGCCCGAGGTCCGGTAGATACGCCCAGGAGTGGCGAATTTCGTGGTCCGCGAGCGCGACGCGGCCGCGCTTGGCCTCGCGCAGGATCAGCTGATCGAACCAGTCCGCCTTCGACCCCGGGCCGTAGAAGTCGCCGGCACGCACCACGATCACGCGCAGCCCGCCCTGCGACGCTGCCGCTTCGAGCATCTTCTCGAGCCGCACCCGGATCTCGCCGCGCGGAGTCTCGGGGCGCTCGGGAGTTTCGGGCGTGATGTGCTGGTCGCTGGCCGCGTAGTTGTAGATGTTGCCGGGAAACAGCAACGTCGCTCCGCTACCGCGGGCCGCTTCCAGGACCCTCGCGAGCTGCGCTTCGGCGCGGCCCTCGAACCACTGGTCGTAGCGGAGGTTCAGCGCATTGACGATCACCTCCTGTCCGGTGATCGCAGCGCGCAGCGAGCCCACGTCGTCCGCGTCACCCTGAACGAAGCGAACTCCGTCGAGCTTGTGTTTGTTGGAGCGTCCGAAGCCGGATACGTTCCAACC
>JALYWZ010000133.1:2212-9147 GCA_030852505.1 Myxococcota bacterium
AAGGCGCTCGCGACTGCGGCACCCAGGTGCCCGTTGATTCCGAGGACGACGACGTTTCGAGCTGCGTTTTTCGTGTTCATGGCTGCCTTTCGAAGCTGAATCTGAGCCATTCAGAATCGTTTCGGTAGAGGCCAAAAACGTGTGGTAGCCATTCATTTATGAATGGAGAACCCGACTGGACGCTCTGGAAGAGCTTCGAAGCCGTGGTTCGCGCCGGCTCGCTGTCGGCGGCGGCTCGCGGCATCGGCATCTCGCAGCCAACCGTGGGGCGTCACATCGAGGAGCTCGAGGCCACGCTCGGAATCGACCTCTTCGAACGTACGCTGAGCGGCCTGCGCCCGACCGACGCAGCGTTGCGGCTCTACGAGCCCGTCGCCGCCGCTCAAAAGTCGTTCGCGGAGGCCTTGATGCGCGCGCAGGGTGCGCGGCCGAGCCTCGGTGGCACCGTGCGCATCACCGCCAGCCACATGGTCTCGAACCACGTCTTGCCCGAGATCTTGCTGGAGGTGCGCAAGGCCTACCCCGAGATCGCGCTCGAGCTCGTCCCGAGTGACTCCACCGAGAACCTATCGCTGCGCGAGGCCGACATCGCAATCCGCATGTTCCGCCCCACGCAGCTCGAGCTCGTCACGAAGAAGCTCGGTGAGATCCCGATCGTGGCCGCGGCGCACCGCCGTTATCTCGAGAAGCGCGGCACGCCGCGTTCCCTCGAAGAGCTCATGGGTCACGATTTGATTGGCCTCGACCGCTCGGATGCGATCTTGCGCGCGGCCAGAGGCCTCGGCTTCGAGCTCCGGCGCGAGCAGTTCGTGGTGCGCTCCGACGGCCAGACGCTGCTCTGGGAGCTGATGCGCGCGGGGCTCGGTATCGGCTTCGCGCAGGCGCCGCTCGTGCGCCGCACCCGTGGCATGCGCGCCCTGCTCGCCGGCCTCGCGATCCCGCCGATGGAGGTCTGGCTCACCTCGCACCGTGAGCTCTTCACCGATCACCGGATCCGCGCGGTGTACGACGCGCTCGGGGCGGGGTTGGCGGCCTTCGTCGTTTAGGATGCCTTCAGATTTCGACCGGAATCCATCCTGGATGAACTTTTGTTTGCTTCGTGGCGAGCGGCGTCCAGTGTTGACGCGCTGCCCTGCAGGCGTTCAGTGTAGGGAGGCCTGATCGAGCCGCTCATGCCCCCACCTTCGGAAGTTGCACATTCTGTGGCCAGTCAGCGACGGTGTTGATGACAACATTCTTACCCGAAAGGCACTATCCGAGAGCGCCGATCACTGAGGCAGTCATCGACTTGTCCGTGACGTTCGATTCCGAGCCGTCAGTGGAGACCCTGGAAGCCATTGGGGATGATAGCTACCCGAGCCGAACGAAGGTCGTTTCCAACAGCTTCCAGGTAAACGGTAACATTGGCGCCGCCATTTCAAGCGAACAGATCGGGTGGCGTTTTCGAAGCACCGACGGGCGCTACATCTATCAGGCGAGAAAGACTGGTTTCGGCTAAGCAGGCTCGCCCCATACGAACGCTGGGATGCATTCGGCGGAGAGGCGCGACGGCTGTGGGAAAAGTACCGAGTTGCGACGAAACCGAACGGACTCAAGCGCATCGCCGTTCGCTACATTAACCGCATTGAGCTCCCGCTACCGTTTGGTGATTTTGGGGAATATTTTCTAACTGCGCCACTGGTGTCTCCTCACCTGCCTCAGGGGTTGTCCAACTACCTCATGAATCTGACAATTCCGGTCGATGAGTTCGTTGTGGCTACGATCACTCAGGCCATTCTGCCCAAAGAGCCGACGCCGACGCCGTCGTCGAGCGCGAACCCGGAGACTCTCTCGATGTTGCTGGACGTAGATGTTTCGCAGTCGTCCGGACTGCTCGTAGCAGGTGATGCTGTTTGGGAGCGATTCGAATACCTCCGTCAGGTGAAGAACCACGTTTTTGAATCGTGTATAACCGACAAAGCGCGGGAGCTGTTTCAATGATCGTTCGAGGCAACACCGCAAGGTACGTACCGGCAACAGGCCCGCGCGACGGATCGGGTCACCTATATCTCATGCCTGTCGCACCGTCCCAGGGTGTCGGCGAGGAAGCTACGGGCGTCGCGCAGTTGTTCGAGCGACTGACCGCGAGCATCAATGCTACCGAAACGCTCACACGAGTCCTTCTCGCGCGGCTCGAGGTCGATGCACCCATCGACTACCAACACCTCGAAGGCAAGCCGGTTCGTCGTCTTAAGGTCCGCTATCGAAAGGTTGGTCGCCTATCGCCGCGCGAGGTGCCCTTCGAGGACGTGGATGACTGACGCATGAAGCCGTTTTGGATCCGTACGGAAGGCGAATCCCTGGCCCAGGGCGATTTCCTTCCCGCCTGCCATGTACCCTTATTTGGCGAAGATCTCGGCGCCCTCTTCAAATAGAGCAGACGAGGGAGTGCCCCTTTTCGGACGGCAAGCCACGTGCCAGTCGGCGCAGAGCTGCCCGAGCTACCGCTGAACCTTCGCCCCGCGCTTCACGAGCAGCTCGCGCAGCAAGCTGCGGTGGCAGTGCGATTCGTCTTCGCAGTAACAACCGACGGAGAAATTCGAGTGGTGCGAGAGCGCGGCGAGGAGGTCGAGCGCGTGTGCGGCCTCTGGCTTGGCCATCTCGGCGCGGTACTTGCGCGTGAACGCGGCCCAGTCCTTGTCGGTCTTGGCGGCGAGCGCCTGTTTCATGACCGGCAGGCTCGGGGCCAGGGTCGGGAACCAGACGTCGTACCAGTCGTCCTTGGCGAAGCGGTCTTTGGGCACGCCGCGGGGCGGGCGGCGTACGGTGCCGAGGCGCAGGCCCTCGTTGGCTGCGCGCCGGGTGCCGAGGCGAACGATGCGAATCGACATGGCGGGCCTCAGCGCGCGAGAGCCGGGTGGCTCGACTTGGCCCAGATGTTGAGCTGGCCTTCGGTCGCGTAGCGGTCGATCTCGTCGAGCTCTTCGCTCGAAAACGTGGTGTTTTGCAGGGCACCCAGCGACTGTTCGATCTGCGCCCAGCTGCTGGCGCCGATCAGTGCGCTGGTGATCGCGGGCTGCCTCAGCACCCAGGCGATCGCCATTTGTGCGAGCGACTGGCCGCGGCGCGCCGCGATCGCGTCGAGAGCCCGCACCTTGACCAGGTTTTCTTCGCTCAACATGTCCGGTCTAAACGAGATGCGCTGGGCGGCGCGCGAGTTCGCGGGCACGCCGGTCAGGTACTTGTCCGTGAGCAGCCCCTGAGCGAGCGGAGAGAACGCGATGCAGCCGATGCCCGCTTCGGCGAGCACGTCGAGCAGCCCTCCCTCGATCCAGCGGTTGAGCATCGAATACGAGGGCTGGTGGATCAGACATGGCGTGCCGAGGCGACGCAAAATCGCGGCGGCCTCGCGCGTCTTCTCCGGGCTGTAGGACGAGATGCCCGCGTAGAGCGCCCTTCCCGAGCGCACGGCGGTATCGAGCGCGCCCATCGTCTCTTCGAGCGGCGTTTCGGGATCGAAGCGGTGCGAATAGAAGATGTCGACGTAGTCGAGCTTCATGCGCTCGAGGCTCTGGTCGAGGCTCGCCAAGAGGTACTTGCGCGAGCCCATTTCCCCGTAGGGGCCGCCCCACATCCAGTAGCCGGCCTTGGTCGAGATCACGAGCTCGTCGCGATAAGGACGCAGATCGCTGTCGAGGATACGGCCGAACGTCTCCTCCGCCGAACCGGGCGGCGGACCATAGTTGTTGGCCAGATCGAAGTGCGTGATGCCGTGGTCGAACGACTTGAGCAGCATCTCCCGCGCGTTCTCGTGCGGCGACTTCTCTCCGAAGTTTTGCCACAGGCCGAGCGAGAGGCGCGGCAGCTTGAGGCCGCTCTTGCCGCAGCGCGCGTAGACGATGCGCTGGTAGCGGTGTCCGTCGGGTTGGTACGCCATGGGAGCGAACAGAGAGGTAGCGAGAACGGATCCGTGGTGCAATGCTGGTCCCGCGTTCACCATGACGAGGCGGAGCGGCAGGTGGCGGCGCGGGCTCTTGTCCGCGCTCGGAGCGCTCGTCGCGCTGCTCGGGCTGTGGCTCGCGCTCGCGATCCACCCGCAGCCGCTGTTCGCGCACGAGCTCACGCACGCGCTGGTGCAGAGCCGGCTCGGCGCCTGGGTCGAACGCGACCTCGAGTGATCTTCAAGTGCACGGTGTCGATTCGTCAGCTCCGCAGCCGATGTGCGCGAGAAAGAATCGATGATTTTCACGAGTCGTGCGGCTTAATGCACAACTCGTCCTAGCCGCTTGGGGAGGGCAAGAGGGACGGGGCGGAATAGCGGTCGTCGAGGGAGAACACGGATCGACATGAACCAGCGCAAATATTGGATCGCCGAATGGGAGCCCGAGAACCAAGCGTTTTGGCAATCGCGCGGCAAGCGCATCGCCTGGCGGAACCTGGTCTGGTCGATCCTGGCGGAGAACGTCGGCTTCTCCGTGTGGATGGTGTGGAGCGTCGTCGCGACCCGCCTCCCCGCTGCCGGCTTCGACTACACGACGGATCAGCTGTTCCAGCTGGTCGCGCTGCCGGGCCTCGTGGGCGCCGTGATGCGGCTGCCCTACACGCTGGCCGTTCCCAAGTTCGGCGGCAGAAACTGGACGGTCGTCAGCGCGCTCTTGTTGTTGATCCCGACGCTGGCGCTGATCGCGCTGGTGCAGGATCCGACCACGCCGTTTTGGATGATGGCGCTCGCGGCGGCCACGGCCGGCTTCGGCGGCGGCAACTTCGCCTCGAGCATGGCGAACATTTCCTACTTCTTCCCCGATAAAAACAAGGGCTTCGCGCTCGGGTTGAACGCGGCGGGAGGCAACATCGGCGTGAGCACGGTGCAGCTCCTGGTCCCGATCGTGGTCGGTTACGCGATGCTCCCCGGCAGCGCGGGCGCGATTCATCTGGAAAACGCGGGTCTGATCTGGATGCCGCTGATCCTGGTCTCGGTGATCGGGGCCTGGTTCGGGATGGACAACCTGAGCTCTGCGAAGGCAAACCTCCGCGATCAGTTCGCGGTCGTGGGCCGCGGTCACACCTGGCTCTTGTCGATCCTCTACATCGGCACCTTCGGCTCGTTCGTCGGGTTCTCCGCGGCGCTGCCGCTGTTGCTGAAGACTCAGTTCCCCGAGGTGACGACGAACCTCGCGTTCCTCGGCGCGCTGGTCGGCTCGGTCGCCCGCCCGCTCGGCGGAAAGCTCGCCGATCGCTTCGGCGGCCCTGCGCTCACGTTCGCGGCCTTCATCGCGATGACGGTCGTCGCCGGCGCGCTGCTATTCGCCGTCGAAAAGCACAGCCTGGTACTCTTCCTGGGCACGTTCCTGTTGCTGTTCACGACCACGGGCATCGGTAACGGCTCGACGTTCCGGATGATTCCGGCAACTTTCCGCGCGTTCCATGCGCGGCGTGCAGCCCCCGACGCGGAGTCGCAGAGCGCTGCTCTCGCAACGGCTCGTCGCGAAACCGCCGCAGTGATCGGGTTGATCTCCGCGATCGGTGCGCTCGGCGGCTACTTCGTGCCGCGCGGGCTCGGCGCTTCGATCAAGGCCACGGGTGGTCCCGGGATGGCGCTCGCGTACTTCCTCGGGTTCTACGTGGTGTGTCTGAGTCTCACCTGGTGGTGCTACCTGCGTCGTTCTTCCGCCGAGGCGCGTCCGAGCCTCGCGCGCGTCGAAGCCTGATCGACTGCTCAACATTTCTGCCACGGGCGCGAGACTAGGCTCGCGCTCTTTACCTGGAATGAGGTCCGTGTTCGAATGACGACGGTGCTGCGATGAAACCACTCGTTCACTGGGGAGGAAAGCACCGCATTCTCATCGTGGATGACGAACCCGACATCCAAACGGTGACCAAGCTCAGCCTCAAGGGGCTGACTCGGAAGTGCGGTCCGATCGAGTTCCTTTACGCATCCAGCGCGCGCGAGGCGCTGAAGCTGCTCGAGCAATACCCGGATATCGGGGTGATTTTGCTGGATGTCGTGATGGAAACGGACACGGCCGGGCTCGACCTGTGCGCGGCGATCCGCGGGGAGCTCGGCAACCCGATGGTTCGCATCTTGTTGCGGACGGGGCAGCCGGGCATCGCGCCCGAGCAACACACGATCGACACGTACGACATCGACGGCTACCTCGCGAAGACGGAGACGTCGTCGGCGCGGCTGTACACGGCCGTGCGCTGCGCGCTGAAGTCGTTTCAGGAGCTTCTGACGTTGGAGCGACACCGCGCCTACCTGAGCGCGGTCCACGACTGCGCGGTGGTGCTGAACGCCGACCTCGGCGTGGAGTTCATGCTGCGGCTCGTGCTCGAGACCGTGATGTCGATCTCGCGTGCGCCGCTGGTGGTGCTCGACATGGAGACGTTCGACCTCGGGCTCGGCCCGCGGCGCATCAGCATGCACCTCACGTCGGACACCAGCGGCGCCGACACGGCGCAAGCCGTCGAGGCCGCGCGCTCGCGCGTTCACCAGGCCAACTCGAGCTCGCGCGTGAACGGGGCGACGCTGCTCGACAACGGCTTCTTGATCCCGTTGATCGTGCACCGTGAGCTCGGGCACGGCTGGATCTACGTCGACGGCGCGGTGCCCGACGACCTGGCGAGAAAGACGCTGACCTTGCTCGCCGGACACGCGCAAAACGCCATTTACGCATCGATGGCCCTGGCCGGCTCGAGAGATCGCAAGACGACGGTTTTCGAAGAACTCAGCATCTGACCCGAAGAGGGAAAGAGCTCAGGGCGGGACAAAATGAGGACAGAGGGCCGTTCTACGTTCGCGGAGCTAGAGTGATCAGTCTCGGTTTACATCGCGCGCGGATTCTGGGCTCGCTCAGCGAGAGCGAAGTCGAGAGCCTCGCCATTCTGGGAGAAGAGCGCACGCTCGCGCGCGGCGAGCCCGTGTTTCGCGATCACGAGGCGGCGGACAGCCTGTACAT
>JALYWZ010000684.1 GCA_030852505.1 Myxococcota bacterium
CGCACGACCAGAGCCGTGATCGCCGCGCCTTCGAGCGCCAGAGCCGCGAGCGGGAGCAGGGCGTGCAGGCCGGTCGTTCCGGAGCTGCGAATGAAGAACAGCCAGCCGGCGAGCACCGCCAGCACCGTGGCGAACAGTGCGCTGCGCGGGTGACCGAACCACCCCACGGCGACCAACGCGACTGGATACAGGAAGAACGGGACTTCGCGGCCGAGGCCCTCGCCTGCCAGCACTTTCACGCTCGTGAGCACGGCGATCAAACCGATCGCCAGCAGGTAACCGTGAAGCCGCGGACTACTTTTCACCCGGGCACTTCTCGCGCGAGGCTACCATGACCCGCTCGCGTTCGTGCGTCGAGCTCAGCCGCTTTTTCCGCCCGCTCGAGCGCCGCTCGGTGCCTCTTCGCCACGCGTCTTGACGAGCCCCGGTGCGTCGCCCTCGCCGCCCGCCGCGTCGCTCTCTGCTTCCGCTTCGGGCGGGGCCGGACGTTGCACGGCGAGCCCCTGGACCAAGCTCTGCACGTCGTCCTCGCCGAGCCCGGTGGTGAGGCGCTGAATCCGCTCGAGGATCTGCGCGGTCCCGAAGTAAGCCTCGCTGCAGCCGAGGTGAATCGAGCCGATCGGTGAAAACCGCGTCTCCTCGAAGAGCTGCAGCGACAGCCGCCACTCACCCTTTTCGATGAGCTCGCGACAGCACCGGCAGTGCGCGCGCCCCGATGGAGCCCGCTCGGCCTTCAGTAGGCGCTGCAAGCGCGGGTGCGCGACCCCGAGCTCCGCGGTCTTCCGGAGCTCTTCGCGCTCGCCGATGTCCTCCGTGTTTTGCTCGAGCGCGGGCAAGAGCTTCTCGGAGCGCATCGCCGCAGCGCAGTACAGATGAAACCAATACAGCGCCTCACCCTCGGCGTAGGCGTTCGCCAAGCTCTCTCCGAAGCGCAGCTCTCCCTTGGCGATGGGCTGCGAACAACCGCGGCATTTGGCGCGTCCGGTGGAGGCGCGTTGGATCACGTCCGGCACGAGCGCCATTGAAGACGCTCCCGCGGGTGCGGTCAAATTGTAGGCAAATCTCCACCCGTCACACTGCGTTGCGCACGCTCGGTAGCAGCGACTGCGCCGCCGCAAAGTCGGTGAGCTGCTGCCAGATCGGTTCGGCGCCCGGGCGAAACAGGCCGAGGTGGCCGAGCTTGGACATGCCGAGCTCGCCCGGCGTGATGTCGATACGCTCGGGCTTGCTGGCGCGGAACCGCTCGAGGAGCCCCGAGACCGCGCGCGGCGGCGCGATCTTGTCGTCGGAGATCGCGTAAGCGCGGAGGGGCCGGTCGAAGGCGGCGTAGCGTTCGGCAACACCCGGAACGTGCGCGAGCGACCAGCCACGGGAACGCCCCCACAACGCCCATTCCCGCGCCACGCCGGTGGGGATGGGCTCGCCGATACCGGTCCAGCCCGGCACTTGCTTGGAGAAGAGGGCTGCCGCGCCCGGAAGGATCAAGTGCCAATAGGCGCTGATCTTGAGGCGCTCCAAACCGTCCCAGTACGCGGCTTCTCCGAACTGAGAGGCGACGAGCACCGCCGCGCCGAGCCTCCGGAACTCGTCCGAAAAGCCGAGCACCTGGCCGCCGAAGCTGTGACCGAGCAACACGGGCGGCCGCTCGGGCCAGGTTCGCTCCACGAAGCGCAGCGCGCCCACGGCGTCGAGCGTGGCCCAGCTCGTGAGCGTCGCCGTCTCGAGCGCTGCGTCGTCCCGCGGAGACTCGCCCATCCCGCGGTAGTCCACGGTGACGACCCGCACCCCGCGCGGCGCACACCAGGCACCGAAGTGACGGAAGGCCCGCTGGGGCACGCCGATACCGCCCAGCACCAGGATCGTGCAGCGCAGAGCCTCGGGCTCGTACACGCGGCCGCGCAAAACCAGCCCGTCGACGGCGGCGATCTGCAGCTTCTTCGGCGCGAAGTCGAGCGTGTCCGCCATGGTGGCGGAAGCCTGCGCCAACTGGCACGCTTCGTCGATGAAGATCGGCGTCCCGCGGGAAACCAAGACGCGCGAATATCGGGTGGGCATGACTCCGGCCGGGGTTCGGCAGCTCGTCGCGGGCGGCCACGAGCTCTGGGTGGAAGACGGCGCCGGCGAAGGCAGCGGCATCACCAATCAGCAATACGTCGACGCGGGCGCCAAGATCGTGCGGACGGCGGCGGATGCGTGGGCGGCCGAGATGGTCGTCAAGGTGAAGGAGCCGCTCGCGTCGGAGTTTCAGTACCTGCGCGAGGGCCTCGTGCTCTACACGTATCTGCACCTGGCCGCCGAGGCGGCGCTCACGCGCGCGCTCGTCGACCAGCGCGTGACGGCGATCGCTTACGAGACGATCCGCACCGCCGACGGCCGCTTGCCGTTGCTGCGGCCGATGAGCGAGGTCGCGGGGCGCATGGCAGTGCAGGTCGGCGCCAGTTGTCTCGAGAAGGAGCGGGGCGGCAAGGGCGTGTTGCTCGGAGGAGTGCCGGGCACGCGCCGCGCGCACGTGGTGATCCTTGGCGGCGGCGTGGTCGGCCGCAACGCCGCGACGATCGCGGTCGGCATGGGCGCGCAGGTGACGCTGCTCGACATCCGCGCCAAGACGATGGAGTACCTGGAAGACGTGTTCGGCAGCTCGATCGAGACCTTGTATTCGAACCCGCTGAACATCGAGTACAGCGTGTCCCGCGCCGACCTGGTGATCGGAGCCGTCCTCGTGCCGGGCGCGGTGGCGCCGAAGCTGGTGGACGAGGCGCTGATCCGGCGCATGGAACCGGGCAGCGTCGTGGTCGACGTGGCGGTGGACCAGGGCGGCTGCATCACGACCTGCCGGCCCACCACGCACGACCAACCGACTTACGAGGTGCACGGCGTCGTGCACTACTGCGTTCCGAACATGCCGGGCGCCGTGCCGCAGACCAGCACCTGGGCGCTCACCAACGTCACCATCGACTACGCCGTGCGCATCGCGGAGCTCGGTGTGGACGCCGCGCTGAACGACCCTGCCCTGGCCTCGGGCGTCAACACGCTGGGCGGCGCCGTCACCTGCCAGCCCGTGGCCGAAGCGCACGGCTTACCGTACGCGGAATTGCCGGCCATCGCGGGCTTGCGCTGGTCGAGCCCGCCGGCGTTTCAGCGAAAATAGACGCTGTCGATCTGGTTGGACCGACTTCGGCAACGAGCTTGCCGGAGCCGCAACCTAGCTACGTCCTTGATCGGTTGCGTGGACGCGGATCTCATTCTCGACTCCCCTTCGGGCTCGCCCGAGCCCTTCCCTCTAGAACGCCATGCCGCCCGCCAAAATTCCCGGAACCCTCCGGAATTAGACATTTCACGCCGCCGCAATGGAGCCGCCCCCAAAGCGTATAGACGAAGCAGATCGGAACGCGCAGGAATCGTGCTACCGTCAGCCCGACATACAGGCGGGACTTCCTTGTTGCGGTCTAAAGTGGAGGAAATGGGATGATTCCTGAAGGATCCCCTCATCTGGCCGCAGCTTTTCTGCGGGTCGTGTGAATCCATGATCGCGAGGTCCGTCCAAGGGGCATGATGGACCAATCGAGCCCGATCACCGCAACGG
>JALYWZ010000685.1 GCA_030852505.1 Myxococcota bacterium
ACGCTCGAGATCGCCCGCGACGCCTGCGCTCCACTTCGCGTGCTCGGCGAGGCGGCTCGGCACGACCGACGACTCGCCGAGCGCCTCGAGCACGCCGGGGCTCGAGCGCGGCGGCAGGTTCTCGCGCGCGAGCAGGGCGATCGCCGTCGAGGATTCCTGTCGCGAGACGCTGACCTGGAAGCGCCCTTCACGCTCCGGGTCGCGCTCTTTGGTGGCGCCGACGCTGGCGCGCTCGAGCACGACCACCGCTTGGTTGGCGTCCGCCTCGTCCAGGTTTTGCGCGATCGGCACGCTGCACGCCGTGCTCGCCGCGCACGTCCAAGCGACGAGCCAGAGCGCACCCGAGCGCCGAGATCCTCCGGGTTCCACGGCCACGGAACCCTCATATCACCGTTCGGCTCAGAATTGCGTGCGCGTGACGTCGAGCTTGGGATTGCTCGGGAAGCGCAGACCGCGCACGGCGGCCGCGATGCACGACTGCGCCCGGCGATCCGCGGGGCGGGTGGTGACGGTCACGCCGACCGCGCGCCCGTTCTGGACAGCCGCGCAGATGTTGATGTTCATCGAATCCGGCACGCCGCAATGCCCGAAATACGAGCCCCGATTGAGCACCGACGAGTACTGGCTGGCGGTGATGTCGGCCTGACCGCGGGGCCCGCCGACGTTCATTTCCTCGACGTATGCGGCCTGGGCGCCCTCGCAGCTCATGCCGCCGCCGAGGATCGGGATGCCGCCGCTCTTGCCAATGACCCGGCCGCCGCCGCCTTTTTTGACCTTCGACGTGTCGAGCCCGGCGTCGACCTCGACGTTCTGGGCGCTCTCGCCCACGACCGCCACCTCGTCGTTTTTGCGGCCGAGATCGGTCAAGAACCAGATGCCCGCGGCGATCAGCACGCTGCCGACCAAGAGCAGCCCGATCAGGGCCTTGCCGCGGGTGCTGCGGTTTTCCTGGGCGACGACGCGGTGGATCGCGTCCTTCTCCGCCTTGATCTCGCGGTGCAGCTTGGCGTGCTCGGCGAACGGCGCGAACTCGTCCCAGTCGCGGATCGGACGCTCCTCGTTGCTGAGCGTGTCGCGCACGACGTCCGAATCGTGGAAGGTGTGGTTGGCGATCTGCTGCAACAGCTCGACCGCGTTGAACGGGCCGTGATCCATGCCGTCCTTCACCACGACGTAGCGAGGGCGGGGGTCGCTCTCGAGACGTGCTTTGAGTGAGGCGAGCTCACTCGTGGCGTCGGGCTTGCCGCCTCCACGCTGGGAGCTCTGGACGGCGTTCTGGCGCACGCTCGGCAGCGGGCCCACGGGCTCCGGCGGCAGCATCGACATCGACACATCGACGTCGAAGCCGCCGTCGTGATCGAGATGGGTCACATCTGCCGGGGGTGGCGGCGCCACCGAGCCAGGTGGGGCGAACTGATGCAGCGCCTGGGCGAGAGCCAGCAGATCGTCCGGGCGATGAGCCGGGTCTGCTACCAGAGCCTTGGACAGCACGACCTCGAGCGCATGGGGCAAACCCGGCATCAGCTCGCTCGGCCGGCGCATGCCGGGTCCCACCGATTGCTCGGTCAGCAACTCGTAGAGGATCGCGCCGATCGCGAAGACGCTGGCGCGAGCGCCGGTGGCTTTCCCCGAGCGCGCCTCGGGCGCGAGACACGCGCGGTCTCGCGGCAAGATCGGCGGATTTCGCGTGAGCTCCGGGCTTACGCGAAAGAAGCCGTTCGGGTCCTCGACCAGCGACGACGGGTGGATGAACAAAACCTGGCCGCTGCGTGAGAGCTCAGCCGCTTGAACGCACAGCGGCACGATGATGCCGACCGCTTGCTGCAGGTTCAGCCGGCCCCCGCGGCCACGCAGCTCCTCCATGCGTGCGCGGAGTGAGCCAGCGTTCACGCTGGCGCCGACGGGGAGGGGGGTGGCGAGATGTTGCTGCTGGGGAAGCGTCATCCGAGGGTGGCCGAGGATAGCAGGGATCGGCGGGTCATTTGCCAGACTTTCCAGCGAGGACAGAACTCCCACCCTACCAGCGCATGTAGGGGGAATTGCCGCCGCCGCCTGCTCATCTAGTTGAAATCACGTGGTTCTACGCGCGCGCGCCGGAGGAATTCTCACAGCGCCGTTTCATCCGGACGGCGCATCCCCCGCCAGGGATAACGGCGGGCGCGATGACCGCGGGCCACGAAGTCGATCAAGACCGGCGCGATGTTGTCCGGGATGTCGGCGTCCCACTCGCCGCCGTGCAGGTAGTCTTCGGGACGCGCGCCCGCGGCGAGCAGCGCGAACCCGGGGATGCTGTCGGTGGGGATGCCCAACAGCTCGAGCTCTTCGACTCGCTCGGTGGCGTCGACGCGCACGAGCCGCACGCCCGCGAGTGCCTTTTGCAGTCGCGCGTCACGCAGCGCGAGCGCCACGCCGTTGCACGGAGAGCAATCCGGACCCACCACCAACACGATGGCCTGGCCGTTGCTGGCGCGCGCCTTGTCGAGCTCGCGGGTCAGGGCGCGGGCGAGCGGTCCTGCGTCGGTGCCGAGATCGACCAGCGTGATCCGTCCGACCGCCTGCTCGCGGCTCCGCGTGGCGAGCGTGGCTCGGGGGCTGGCGGCGCTCGGCGCAGGAGCCGGAGGGATGACGTAAGGAGGCGCCGGCAAGCTCGGCGGCGCTCTGCTCGAGGTCCACCCGCTCTTGGAGGCCGAGCCGTACATCATGGCCACCATCCCGCCGAAGAACACGACGAGTAGCGCGAGCTGGACGACGCCGAGGCCGATCGCCGCTTTGGCCAGGCCCGCGCCGTCCTGTCGCGGCTCGGAGCGCCGGATCTCACTGAGAGCCAGCGCGCCCAGCACGATCGCGACCACGCCACCCGTCCCGAACAGGCAGAAAAAACTGAGCAGGCCGATCCAGAACGCCGCCAGCGCCGTCGAGTTGGTGCGCGCGCCGGGGTACGAAGCCATGTGTTCGAAACTATACGGCGCGCGCGGTTCAACGCGCCGCGGGGGCCTCGATTCGGGCGCGGCATCTGACGCGACGCGGTAGGAAGGCGACTGGCCGGCCGCGGGGTGTTTCGCGATAAAACTTCGGGCGATCTCGCTGGGTACGCATTGCGGGGCCCGGAGACCAAATGATAGCGTGACTGCAACATGGAAGCCCGGGAGATGGAAGCGCTGGTACAGCGCCTGGTCCAAAACCCACACGACCAGGATGCTGTCTTCACCGCCCATCAGGCAGGTCAAGCAGACCCGCGTTCGTATGCGATGTTGCTGGAAAAGGTTGGGACCGCCACGGGCGATCCGGCCTTCGCCAGTCACTGGTTGACGGAGGCCGCAAACGTGTGGTCGGCGGCGCTCGGCGACGCACACCGCGCCGCGCGTGCGCTGATGATCGCGATCGACCGCGACCCGACGCAGGCGACGGCCGCCGAGCGGCTCGCCGAGCTCTATCGCGAGAAGGGTGACATCAAGGCGCTCGTCGCCTTGCTCGAGCGGCGCGCCAAGGCGCTCGCCCCGCTCCTGGCTCGCGATCCGGGCCTGCGCCCGCAGATCGCCGCCATCCACGAGGAGCTCGGGCGGCTCTGGTCGGAGC
>JALYWZ010000134.1 GCA_030852505.1 Myxococcota bacterium
CACTCCGCGAGAGCCAGCGCATGATTCAACCCGCGACCGGCTCGGGGCCGGCGGGCGGCGGGGCCGCGGGCGGCGCGCCGCGCTGCGAGAGCAGCTTGTGCAGGTAAACCGCGAGGCCCACGAACAAGAGCCCGAACCACTGGGAGGTGCTGAGCCCGAGCACCCCGCCCCGGTCGTCGGCGCGGAAGAACTCGAGCACGAAGCGGCCGACCGCGTAGCTTGCGACGAACAGCACGAACACCTGGCCGTCGAAGCGCTTTCTGCCGTGGAAATACAGGATCAAGAAGGCCGCGATCGCGAGCGACATGCCGGACTCATAGAGCTGCGTCGGGTGCACCGGGAGCGAGTCGAGCCCGGGCGCGGGCAGCAGGCGATCGCGGTAGTGCGCGTCGCTCGCCGGGCTGCCGCCGGGGAACACGAGCGACCACGGGCCCTCGCTCACCTTGCCGAAGCAGCAGCCAGCGAAGAAGCAGCCCATGCGGCCGAAGCCAAGGCCCACCGGGATCACCATCCCGGCCATGTCTGCGGCTTTCCAGAACGGGAACTTGTCGGTGCGCAACATCGACCAGGCCGCGATCGAGGCCGTGATGAAGCCGCCGTAGTACGCGAGCCCGCCGGTGTAGAAGCGCGTCCACGCCAGGCAGTCACGCTCCGACGCGCGGCAGACGTTGTGCAGCATGTCCCAGGTGCCGGCGTACTGCTCGATGCACTGCTGGCGACCGACCTTCCAGATCACCTGCGAGGGATCGGTGCAGAGGTGCACGTAGTCCCAGAAGTAACCGTCGGCGAGCACGTGCAAGAGCCGCGCACCGATGATGCCGACGAGCAGCGCGGCGAGCCCCAGATCCACGATCACGTCGGGGTTCTGGCCGATGCGACGAGCCCAGATCGTGCCCATCACCGTGGCGAACAAGAACCCGGCGAGCAGGAACACGAAGTAGCTCGGCGCGGGCAGCGTGAAGCTCGACCCGAACAGCTCGAACTCGAACGCGAACAACCGGCCGTGCATTGCACCCGTGGTGTACTACGCGGGGCTGGTCGAGGGCCAGCGTGGAGCAAAACTCAGGCGCCGGGCGGCTGACTGGCTCCCGCTACCGCGGGCTGCCCCGGATGGAGCTCCGTGCCCCGGCGCGAGGTGAACATGTCCACGCCCATCAGCGCGACCCCGATGCAGATCGCGATATCGGCCACGTTGAAGGTGGGCCAGTGGTCGGTGAGCGACCAATCGCCGAGTAGCTTGCCGAGCGTGCGGTTCATCGACATCACCCAGTCCGCCCGGTAGTCGATGAAGTCGATCACGCTCGAGCGGGTGATGCGATCGGACAGGTTGCCGAGCGCGCCGCCGAGCACGAGCGGGAGCCCCCAGGTGAGCGCGCGCTGGCCCGGGTTCAGCTTGCCGTAGAGCGAGACGATGAACAGGATCGCCAGGACGCTCACGCACAGGAAAAACGGCATGCGCAGCGCCTCGGGCTGGTCCTGGAGCAAACCCCAAGCGCCACCCTTGTTGTAGGCGAGCGTCAGCGTCAGGTGATGCGGGATCACCTCGATCGAAGGGTCCTCGAAGGGCTTCGGGATCAGGCGGATCTCCGCCCAGGCCTTGGTGCCGATGTCGAGCAAGAGCGCGATGGCCGAGACCGAACCGAAAAACACGAAGCTCGGGCGCTGCAGCGGGGGCGCGACCGCGAGCGCGGGAGCGGGCGCCACGGGCTCGGAGACGGCGTCATCCCCCGGGGGTATTGCCAACGGCTCCGCGGCGAGGGACGGCTCAGCGGGGATCTCGGCGGGGGGCTGCGGCTCGGTCATCGGGGTCGGGCTCGAACGGCTTACCTACGCCAGGTGTTCCCGGTTGGCCACTTGGGAGCGCAGATAGCGGCCGAAACGAGCGGGTTTGGCGCGCGGGCCTGCTTGCCTGACACGGCACATCTGTTTAGTATGCGCCATGCCCGAACCGCCCTGGACGCGAGACCGCGGAGTCGATGCCGTTCTCGAGAGTTGGCAGGAGCTCGGCGCGGTGCAGCGTTGCATCGCGGCCGAGCGGCGCTTCGAACAGAGCGCGGGGGAGTTTCGCCCGCTGCCGGCCTGGCTCAGCGCCCCCGCCCGGCGCGCGCTCGGGGAGCGTCAGATCGACGAGCTGTATTCGCACCAGGTCCTGGCGATCGAAGCGGCGCGCCAGGGGCGGCACGTGGTGGTCGCGACGCCGACGGCCAGCGGCAAGAGCCTGTGCTTCCACCTGCCCGTGATCGAGGCGCTCGCGGCCGATCCGGCGGCGACGGCGCTCTACGTGTACCCCACCAAGGCTCTGTCGCGCGATCAGGAGCACAGCCTGCTCGGGCTGTTGAACGACGCGCAGGTCTCCTCGCCCGCGATGGTGTTCGACGGCGACACGCCGGGGGACGCACGCCGGGTCGCGAAAGAGCGTTGCCGGGTCGTGCTCACGAACCCGGACATGCTGCACGCCGGGATCTTGCCGAACCACGCGCGCTGGGCGGCGCTGTTTCAGGGCCTTCGCTACGTGATCGTGGACGAGCTCCACGTTTACCGCGGCGTGTTCGGCTCGCACCTCGCGCACGTGCTCGGGCGGCTCTTGCGCATCGCGCGCTTTCACGGCTCGAAGCCGCAAATCCTCGGCGCCACCGCCACCATCGGCAACCCGCTCGAGCACGCCGCGCGGCTCTACGGCGTGCCGCCCGAGGCGGTCACCCTGGTCGACCGCTCGGGCGCCCCGAGCTCCGAGCGCGAGGTCTACCTTTATAACCCTCCGGTAATCACTCCGGAGCTCGGCGTGCGCGAGAGCTCGCTCAAGCACTCGGTGTCGTTGGCGGCGGATTTGATCGAGGCGCGTGTGCCGACGATCGTGTTCGGCCCGTCGCGCAACTCGGTCGAGGTGATGCTGAAGTACCTGCGCGAGCGCACCGCGGGCAAGGCCCCGGCCGACTCGATCATGGCTTACCGCGGCGGCTATTTGCCCGAGACGCGCCGGCGCATCGAGGCCGGCTTGCGCAACGGCGAGATCCTCGGCGTGGTGGCGACCAACGCGCTCGAGCTCGGCATCGACATCGGCGATCTGGATGCGGTGGTGTGCGCTGGCTATCCGGGCTCGGTCGCGGCCACCTGGCAGCGCTTCGGCCGCGCCGGGCGCCGTGGCACGCGCAGCATCGCGGTGCTGGTGTGCGGCAGCTCGGCGCTCGACCAATACCTGACGCGCGACCCGCGCTACCTGTTCGAGGCCGGGGCGGAAGAGGCGCGGATCGATCCGGGAAACGTCGAAATCGTGATCCAGCACCTGAAATGCGCGACCTTCGAGGCGCCGTTCGAGCTCGTCGAACCGGGTAAAAACCGCGCCCGCCCCCAAGCCGCGGAGGGTGAAGCCTATTTCGCGCTCGGGCTCGACGGCACGCGCGACGCGCTCGATTACCTCGCGGGCCACGGCCTCGTGCACGCGGCCGACGGGCGCTACCAGTGGATCGGCGAGGCGTTCCCCGCGAGCAGCGTGTCGCTTCGCAACATCGGCTGGGACAACTTCGTGATCATCGACGTGAAGACGGGCCAATCGATCGCCGAGCTCGACTACCGCGCAGCGCACACGATGCTGCACGAACAGGCGATTTACCAACACGACGCCGAGCAGTACCAGGTAGAGAAGCTCGACTTCGAGAACCACAAGGCCTTCGTACGCCGGGTCGAGCCCGACTATTTCACGACCGCCCTCACCTACCGCACCGTGAGCGTGCTGGAGGAGGCGGCCACCACGTCGCTCGGCTCCGCGCTGATCGGACACGGCGACGTGAAGGTCCTCGAGCGCGTGACGGGGTACAAGAAGATCAAGTTCTTTACCCACGAAAACGCGGGCTACGGCGACGTGCACCTGCCGGAGATGCAGACTCACACTACCGGCTTCTGGCTGACGGTCCCCGAGGCGTTCGTCGAGAGCCTCGGCGTGCCGCGCCCGCTCGTGATCGACGCGCTGCGCGGCGTGGGCGCGGCGCTCGAGACGGTCGCGACGTTGTCTCTCATGTGCGATCCGCGCGACCTCGGTCAAACGCTCGGGGACGGCGCGGAGTCGTCGGAGCGCACGGGGACGGCCACGCCCGCCGGTCGCGATCCATTCCAGAAGCGCTGGGGTAATTTTGATCCGACGGTATTCCTCTTCGACGCACATCCCGGCGGGGTGGGGCTCGCGCCGCGGATTTACGAGCGCAGCTCGGAGTTGTTTGCGCGCGCCGAGTCGCTCGTCGAGCAATGCCCCTGTGGGGGAGGTTGCCCCGCGTGCGTGGGGCCCGGCAGCGAAAACAGCAGCCGCAAGGCGCTCGCGCTCCGCCTGATGCGCGAGCTGGTTTCGAGAGCCTCGCCCGTCTCCCGCGCGTGCTAGGGTTTGCCGGGCAAATGATGCGCAGGGAACGCTTGGTGTGGCTGGTCTGCGGGGCACCAGCGCTGGTTGCTCTCGGGTGTCGCGCCGCCGCACAAACGTCTCCGTCGGGCTCCCGTGGCGGGGACGAACCGGACGAGCCCGGTGTGATCCTGCCCGTGGCCGGGCGCGACGGCGGCGGAGACGTCCCGATCGCGACCCCGCATGCTCTCCTGTCGATCGATCCTTCCCACGGCCCGTTCTCGGGCGGCACGCGGTTGATCTTGCGCGGCAACGGCTTCGGCAGCGACGCGCGGGTCTGGTTCGGCGACACCGAGCTCGCGGACAGCGACGTGGTCGCGATCGATCCGCGGCGCTTGCAGGTCACCTCACCGCCCGGCCGCGGCCTGGTCGATGTGATCGTGCAGAACGGCGACGACGAGGAGACGCGGGTCGTGCTCAGCGAGGGCTACGCGTATGACGCCTACCGCGCCGATCCGGCGACGGGACCGACCTCGGGCGGCACGCTGATCACCGTGTATTCGCAGGCCGCCGACTTCGACGAAGACACGCAGATCACCATCGATCGCAAGCCGTGCGAGGTGGAAGAGCTGCGCAACGCGAGCGAAGTCGTCTGCCGCACTCCCCCGGGCACGCCAGGCGCGAAACCGCTGCACGTCTCGATCGGCGGCGAGAGCACGGACGTGCTCGACGCCTTCACCTACGGCAACAGCGACAACGGCTTCCGCGGCGGGCTGAGCGGCGCCCCGCTCGACGGCCAGCTCAAGGTGCTGGTGCTGAACGCGGCCACCGGCGACGCGTTGCCCGGCGCCGCCGTGATCGTCGGCGAAGACGAGCCGCTCGTCGAGCGCACCAACGACGACGGCGTGGTGCTCGTCACCGGCAGCGCGGTGGAAGAGCTCGCCACGGTTACCGTCGCGCTCGAGTGTTTTCAGCCGTTCACCGTGGTCGACATCCCCGTCGACACGCTCACCGTGTACCTCGACCCGGTGCTGTCCCCGACTTGCTTCGACGGCAGCGGCGATCTGCCCTCGGGCGGCGGCAATTTCGGGACCTCGCAGAGCGTGACCGGAGAGCTGGTCTGGCCGGAAACTCAGGAGTTCCGGCGCGGCGGCTGGACCAACGTGCCCGAGCCGGTGAACGACCAAGAGGTCAAGGTCGCGTACGTGTTCCAGCTCGCGTCGGATCCGACGCAGCGTTTCCGTCTGCCGAGCGGGCTCGCCGCCGTCACGCCCGCCTCGAGCGGCACGGTCGGCTTCTCGTTCTTCCTCAGCGCGGCGCCCGGCAATTACACGCTGTACGCGCTCGCGGGCATCGAAAACCGCGGCGTGAACCCCTGGCAATTCACGGCCTTCTCGATGGGCCTCTTGCGCGGCGTGGCGGTGTCGACGAACCGCGGCGCAGACGACGTCTTCGTCCCGGTCGACGTGCCGCTCGACCACGCGCTCACGCTCGACATCGAGCCGCCGACCGCGACCGATCGCGGACCCGATCGAGTAGAAGCCACGCTCGCCCTGCGCGTCGGCAACGACGGCTACGTGATCCTGCCGAACGGCTCGAGCTCGTCCTTGATCGGCGCGGACCGCGCGCCGGAGTTCATCTGCATTCCCCCGCTCGTCGGCAGCCTCGCCGGGCTCAGCTACGTCGCCGGTGCGCGCGCCGTGACCGGGGAATCCGGCAGTTTGCCGCGCTCGGTCGTGGCGCTCGCGAGCACCGTGACCACCAGCGCGCCGCTCTCTCTGGGGCCGTTCCTGGAGATCCCCGTGCTCGAGACGCCGCGCCGCAACAGCGCCTGGAACGCGCGGGATCTCGACTGGAGCGCCGCGCCCGGCGGTGCCGATCCGGATCTGGTGATCATCGACGTGCAGACGTCGGGCGGCCTGTACTCGTGGCGGATCGTCAACCCCGGCAACCGCACCGCGGTCAAGCTGCCCGACCTCGCCGCGGTCGACGAGGAGCTAGCCTGGCCGCACGGTCCGCAAGCGTTCCTCGTGACGCGCGCGCAGATCCCGGGCTTCGACTACGGCTCGCTCGTGTACAGAAATCTCACCGAGCGGAGCTGGAGCGCGAGCGCGACGGACGCGTTCTATGCGAGCTACTAACCGATCGGCCCTCGGCCGCGGGCTCGTCTTCGGCATCGTAGCCGCCCTGAGCGTGGCGAACTGCTTCGAGAGCGGTGAGCGCTACTACCTCGACGGGTTCGCGCCGCTCTGCGACGTGGGTGCGCGGCGCTGCCTGGCGGGCACGCTGCTCGAAGAGTGCCAGGATGGCAGCGGCGGGCCGAGCTGGGTGAGCGTCGAAGACTGCGGCGAGCGCGAGCAGGTGTGCTCGAATCAGCTGCTCGCTTGCTCGGTCTGCGAGCCCGGCAAGGGGCGCTGCGACGGCCAGACGGCTTCGCTCTGCGACGCGACCGGCGACAGCTTCGACTTCGTGGACGAGTGCGACGTTTCGGAAGGCGAGGCCTGCCGCGAAGGCAGCTGCCAGAAGCTGTGCGCGATCGCCGCCACCCGGCGCAGCAACGTCGGCTGCGAATACTGGGCGGTGGATCTCGACAACGCGCGCATCAGCGACATGCTGAACGCGGCCGCGCAGCAGTTCGCGGTGGTGATCAGCAACCCGCAGCCCGACGTGGCGGCGACGGTGCGGATCGAGCAAGACGACTCCGAGCCCGGCGAAGACAACGAGCCGACCGAGGTGATCGAAGCCGTGGTTCCGGCTTTTTCGGCGCGGGTGTTCCGGCTCGGGCCGCGCGAGGTGGACGGCTCGCCGCCCGGCAAGTTCAACGCCGGGACGCACACCGCCCTCACCCGCGCCGCCTACCGCGTGACCTCCACGATGCCGATCGTGGCCTATCAGTTCAACCCGCTCGAGAACGTCAACGTGTTCTCGAACGACGCCTCCCTGCTCAAGCCGGTGGAGGCGCTGACGCCGTCGGGCTCGGGGCTGCGCGATGCCTACGTCGTGCTCGGCTGGCCGCAGACCATCGCCCGGACCGACGACCCCCGCACCAATTTCGATCCGGCGAATCCCTCCGATCTGCGCGCGTTCTTGACGCTGGTCGGGACCCGCCCCGACACCCGGGTTCTGATCCGCCCGACCGTGCGCGTCGTGCCCGGCGGGCCCGTGGAAGAGACGCTCCCCGGCGAAGACATCGAGCTCACGCTCCAGCCGTTCGAGGTGCTGAACCTCGAAACCGGCGGTTTCAACGCGGATTTTACGGGCTCGCTGGTTCAGGCAGGCGGCCCGATCGTGGCCTTCGTCGGCAGCGAGGCGAGCGACGCACCGTTCTTCCCCGATCTGTCGCACCGCGACTGCTGCGCCGACCACCTCGAAGAGCAGCTCGATCCGATCCGCACGGCGGGCAAATCGTTCATCGCGGCGGTGTCACCCAACCGCTCGGAAGCGATCGTGGCCGCCGGTAGCACGATCGGCAAGGCGCCTCAGTTCGAGTCGTTCCGGGTGATCGCCGTCACCGATCGCGGCGCGCGCGTCACGACCACGCTTCCGAACCGCGAGGGTCGCTTCGAGCTTAGCGGCAAGGGCAGCTTCCTCGACCTCTCGAGCTCCGAGCACTTCGCAATCCTCAGCGACGAACCGGTGATGCTCGCCAGCATCTCGCCGAGTCAGGAAGCCGCGAACGTCCCGCGCGGTTTGCCGGGTGGCGACCCCAGTCTGCTGATTTTTCCGCCGATCGAGCAGTTCCGCGCTCGTTACGTGTTCCTGACCCCCGATAAGTACAGCTTCGATTTCGTGCGCATCCTCGCGCCCGTCGAGGCCACAATCGTGTTCGACGGCGTGGCACTGGAAGAGCTCACCGGTTGCCTCGAGCAGCCGGCGGGCTCGCCCGCTGCGAGCGGGGCGGCGGCCGAGCTTTCGTCGAAGTGGGTCGTGTACAGCTGCCAGCTGAGCTTTCCCACGATCGATCCGGATCTCGCCGCTCCCGCGAACCTCGCGCCCGGCGAGCAAAACGACGGCGTCCACCGCATCGAGTCGAGCCACAAGGTCGGCGTGTTGGTCGACGGCTTCGACTCCTTCGTGAGCTACGCATACGCGGCCGGGACGGAGCTCGAGACGATCGTGACGGAGTGAAGCGGCGCTATCGGCTGTCGGCTCTCAGCTGTCGGCCAGAGCGGTGATTTCGGCTTCGAGCGACTCCCATTGGGCCATCAGCGCGTCGATTTGGGGGGCGAGCTCGCTTTGTTCGCGTTCCAGGCTCTGCACGGTTTCGCGCGGCGTCTCTTCGAAAAAACCGGGGCGGCACCACTCGGCCTGGATGAAGGCGCGGCGCGCTTCGAGCTTCTCGATCGCGGCGAGCACGCGGTCGCGCTCGGCGGGGAGCTGCTTCTTGCGGTTCTTGCGGCGCTTTTGCGCCTCCCAGTCGTCGGCGCTCGACGCCGGCTTGGCCGCGGCCTTGTCGCGCTTCGCGCGCAGCGCGACGCTGCTCGCGTCGAGGTGGTCGTCCCCGCAGTGCGCGAGGTAATCGTCGTAGCTGCCCGGGAAATCGCGGAAGCCGCTCTCGGTGACTTCCAGGACGCGCGTGGCGAGGGCCGACACGAACGCGCGATCGTGAGACACGAACACCACCGTGCCCTCGAACGCCAGCAGGGCCTGGATCAGCGCCTCGATCGACTCCAAATCGAGGTGATTGGTCGGCTCGTCGAGCACGAGCACGTTGGGCTGCTGCACCATGATCCTGCAGAAAACCAGCCGCGCGGCCTCACCGCCCGAGAGCGACTCGACCTTCTTCTGCACGTCCTGTCC
>JALYWZ010000014.1:0-13734 GCA_030852505.1 Myxococcota bacterium
CGCGAGCAGCGCGGCGGCGATCGCGTCGCGGTCCGGGAGCAGCACGGCCTTGCCGTCGTCGGTGGCGTGGGCGCGCGTGAGCGGCGGCGAGAGCACGAGGCCGTGCAGCTTGCCTCGGTCGAGCGAGAGCACACGGCGCGCGAGATCGACCAGCTCGTAGCGGCGTAGATCCGTGGAGATCGACTGCTCGACGGCCGAGTACAGCTCGGGCACGCGCACGAAGCCGCCGATCGACAGCAGTCGATCGCGCAGCCCGAGCAGCACCGCTTGCTGCCGCCGCGCGCGTCCGAAGTCCGAGCGGCCGTGGCGCGAGCGCACGTACATGGCAGCCGTCGGTCCGTCGAGCAGCGCCGGTCCCTCGGCGAGGTCCAGCTTGCGGCGGCCTCCGGGCATGCGCGCGTCGTGGAACGAGTCGATGATCGGACAGGGCACCGCGACCTCGACGCCGCCGACCGCGTCGACGACCCGCTCGAAGACGCCGAGGTCCACGAAGATCCCGTGGGCGATCGGCAACCCGAGCGTGTCCTCGATGACACGCGCGAACAGCTCCAGCATCGGCTTTTTCTGGGCCCGCGCCACGCTCGGGATGACGTTGATTCTGTTCTCGCCGTAGTCCGGGATCGTCACCCACAGGTCTCGGGGGATGCTGACCACGCCGGCCATCTGCTGCGCCTCATCGAGGATCGCGACCAGGATCGTGTCGGCAAGCCCCGCACCTTTTGCGTCTGGCCGGCGATCGATGCCGACTAGCAACGTGGTGTCGGCCCCCGCCGGTAAGCGGATCAGCGGCTTTTCCGGCGGGGGCGCGTGCGGGATCGGCGGGATGCTGGCAATTGGAGCCACGGACGGTGAGCTCGTCTCGCTCGCAGCCGCTGCGGCCGTGGAAACGAGCTTGGGTCGAGGCTCGAGCGTCGCTTCGACCCGCAACTCTTGCGCTTGGGCGGGCTGGTACAGCCACCACGCAATCACACCTAAACCGGCGACGACGGCTGCTGCGAGCGCTCGCCAGCGCGGCAGCGTGGAGGAGAGAGCGGCGAGACGATTCCGAAAGGGCACGCGGTAGGTGTTCAAGGCGACTCTGGCGCGGCTGGTGCAAGCGTCAGGCCACGACTAACTCTTGCTGTCGGCGGCGCGAAGCGCAGAATGCAAACCCGCCGGATGCTCAACCGTAAGTCGCTGCTCGATCTGTTTCCCCAGCGCGTTCGATCCCTCGATATTCCGATCGCCACGGCGATGCGACGCACCTGGGCGCAAGGCTACGACGGCGCGGCGTTCCGAGCGGATCTGCTCGCGGGCGTCGTGGTCGGAATCGTGGCGCTGCCGCTGTCGATGGCGCTCGCGATCTCGGTCGGCGTACCGCCGCAACACGGGCTGTATACGGCGATCATCGCCGGCGTCGTGGTCGCGCTGACCGGCGGCTCGAAATTTCAGGTCACGGGACCCACCGCTGCGTTCGTGGTGATCCTGGCGCCGATCGCCTCGCGTCACGGGCTTTCCGGCCTTTTGACGGCCGGCCTGCTCGCGGGCTTGTTGCTGGTGGCGATGGGCGTGGCCCGGCTCGGGCGCTTGATTCAGTTCATCCCGCACCCGGTGACGACCGGCTTCACTGCGGGCATCGCTACGGTGATCGCGACGCTGCAGCTCAAGGATGCGCTCGGCTTGCACGTCGCGCACATGCCGGAGACGTATCTGGAGAAGGTACGCGCGCTCTGGCACGCCCGGCAGGACGCATCGCTGCCGGACGCGCTCGTGGCGCTGATCACGATCGTGCTGCTGCTCGAGCTCCCGAAGCGCTTGCCCGCGCTCAGCCGGCGGGTGCCCGCTCCACTGGTCGCGCTGACCCTGGCCTCGCTCGGCGCGCTGCTCGCCCATCAGCTGCGCCCGGAGCTCGTGATCGAGACGATCGGCACGCGCTTCCAGTCGACGATCGACGGACAGGTCGTGCAGGGCATCCCTCGCCTGCCGCCTATCCCGCGCTTGCCCTGGGGCGAGGGCGGCCTGTCGCTCGGCGCGCTCAGCAGCCTCGGCTCGGCCGCGTTCGCGATCGCCATGCTGGGCGCCATCGAGTCGCTGCTGTCCGCGGTGATCGCGGACGGCATGACCGGCAAGCGGCACGATCCGGACGGCGAGCTGATCGGGCTCGGGATCGGCAACATCGTGGCGCCGTTCTTCGGCGGCATCGCGGCGACGGGTGCTCTGGCGCGCACCGCCACCAACATCCGCGCTGGCGCGCGCTCGCCATTGGCTTCGGTCTGTCACGCGCTGGTGGTGCTGCTGGCGGTGCTGGTGTTTGCGCCGCTACTCGCTTACGTGCCGATGGCCGCCCTGGCCGGCCTGTTGCTGGTGGTGGCGTGGAACATGTCGGAGCGCCGGCATTTCGTGACGATCTTGCGGATCGCCCCGAAGAGCGACGCCGTGGTCTTGTTGGCCTGCTTTGCGCTGACCGTGTTGTTCGACATGGTGGTGGCCGTGTCGTTCGGTGTGGTGTTGGCGTCGCTCTTGTTCATGCGCCGCACCGCGGAGCTCACGCACTCACGGCTGCTCGACGCCACGAGCGGAGAGGACGCCGAATATCCGCTGGCGCCCGGCGTCGCGCTGTACGAGGTCGCGGGGCCGCTGTTCTTCGGCGCCGCTCAAAACGCGATGGGCGCGCTGCACACGGTCGGCTCCCAGAGCCGCGTCGTGGTGTTGGCTCTCGGACGCGTGCCCTCGATCGACGCCACCGGCCTGGTCGCATTGGAGAGCGCGCTCACGCGCTTGAGCGCGGCGAAGAAACAGGTGGTGCTGACCGGGCCGCTCCCCGAGCCGAAGCGGGTCTTCGATCGGGCGAACCTCCTGAAGCAACACGAGCACGTGCACTTCGCGGAGACCGTCGAGGACGGCCTGGCGCTCGCCGCCACGCTGGCCGCCGCAACGCTGGCACAGCCCGGCTCGGCCTCGCCGCTCAGCCGGCGCGATCCGAGCACGCATCACCCATGAGAGTAAACATGAAGCTCGACCGAGAAAAAGCCTGGGCGCTCGCCGAAGACTGGGTGAGCGCCTGGAACGCGCACGACCTCCAACGGATCCTCGAGCACTACGCGGAAGACGTGGTGCTCGTCTCGCCGGTAGCCGCCGAGCGCTTCGGCGACCGCAGCGGAACCGTGAGCGGCAAGGCAACCCTTCAGGAATACTTTCGCCTGGGGCTCGAGAAGAACCCCGAGCTCCGCTTCGAGCTCCTGGACGTGATGTGGGGTCTCGGCAGCCTGGTGCTCTATTACAAGAACCAGCGCGGCACGAAGACCGGGGAAGTGATGGAGCTCGACGCCGCGGGTAAGGTCCGGCGCGTGCTCGCGAACTACAGCGGCTGAGCCGAGCCCGCGAGCGCTTCCAGAGCGCGCTTCAGCTCCGGGATCCGCGCTCGCCGCTGCTTCGGCACCGCCGCTTCGCTCGCGAACAGCGCGAGCGGCGTGACGAACGGGGAGTCGAACAGCGCCGTCGGGCGCTTGCCCTGCACCAGCACCTTGAACACCGGGTTGCCGAGGAATTCGCGGACTCGCTCGTGCCCGCGCCCCGATACCAGGTCCAGCAAGCCAGCCCCGATGGCGTCGCGTTCCGGCCCGAAATGCTGAACCGAAAGCCCCGACCGGGCGCCCGCCCGCGCGAGCGCCGTGAAGTTCACGTCCGCCGTCAGGTCCTGCGTGCCGGGCGCGGCGTACGGATCGTTCGGGCGCGGCTGGTAGTCGTGCCACTCGCCGTAAACCCGGAAAGGGAACTCGCCCGAGCGCGCCCCTTGCACCAGACCGAAGCTGGTGTCTCCGTAGTCGATGGTGACGACGTGCCCGGCGCCGAGGCACGCGCCGAGCTCGGCGATGAAACGCTCGGCGTGCAGGTTCACGTACAGGACGACGCCGGAGTCCTCGGCGGCGAGCGCCGTGGCGTAGTCGGCGGCGTTGCTCGCGAGGTGGGCGGAGAGCTCGGGGATGCAGGCCGCCGGCACGTAAGCCTCTTCGAACCAGAGCCGAGCGAGCAGCTCGTCCTGAGCCGAGCTCTCGTGCCGGGCCAATGCTCGAAGCACCAGCGAGAGCGTCTGGGCGTCGAGGTAGAGCTCGCCCGCCCGGTCCGAGAGCGGGAATTCTAGCCTCAGGGCGGCGTCACGCTCGCCGATCTGCCGGGCCAGCGACGCTTCGAGGTGCTCGAGCAGGCGAGCCTCGACGCGCGGCACGACCAGCGCGGCCAAGGCGCGCGCGTCCGCGCCGAGCACGAGCTTGTGGACGCCGAAGGCGTCGGGCACTTCGTTGGTCAGCACGAGACCCTTCACCCCGCCCGGAAAATCTCGAGCGAGCGCGCGCCCGGGGTGGCGAGCGTCTCCCCCGGCGACGGTCGCTCGGTCGCCGAGGAGCTCGCGCTGCCGCTGCCGCAAAGACTCGGACCGCTCGTAGATGCGGTACTCGAGCCGATCCGCAAAATGCTTCCATTCCCGGCGATGCCGCGGCGCGGTGTCCGGTTTCGCGCGCACGGTGTCGACGAAATCTCGAGCCAGGCGGCCGTTGCCCGCGCCGAGCTCCACCACCTGAAAGCGTGCGTCGGCCGACAGCTCGCCGCGTGCGCGCATTTCGGCGTCGGCGCGAAACGCGAGCTCGGCGAGCCAACCCCCGTAGTGCGGACTATAAACCTCCGGGTGCGTCTCGAAATGGCCAGCCAGGCCGATCGACACGCGCCGAGCATAGTAACCGTAGTCGGGATCGTGGAGCACGGCCTCCATGTACGCTTCGAAGCTCGGAAAGGCTGCGAGCGCGCTCTGCTCGAGCCCCGGAGGCAGCACCGAGCCGCCGAACAGCTCGCAGTTGGCGATCGCCCGCGACGGCCGGCTTTGGGACTTCGGTCCGAGGCTCCTCAGCGTGCCCTCGTCCACGGACGACACGACACGGCCGAAGCTGAGTTGGCTTTCGAAGCGCGAAAGGCCGCGCGCCTCGGGAACGCGCGCGGAGAGCTCGGAAAAGTCTCGATACGGCCAGGCTGCGAACAGCCGGCCCAGCAGCGCGCGGGGCAGGTTTGCTCGCTCGAGGAGGCTCGCGAACTCGCGCTCGTCGAGCTCGTTGATCGGGAGCTTCGTCGGGTCTGCTTCGAGCGAGCAGCCTAGCTCTCGGGATAGGCCGTCCAAGAGCGCGCGGAGCTCTCGAGCGAGCTCGTGCTCCGCCACCTCGGGCAGCACGCGGCCGACGATCTCGAGCGCCCCGAGGCGCGTCTGGGCCGGCGTCAACCGCCACCAATGCTCGCGTAGATCGTCGCCGAATTCGAGCGGCAGCCGCTCGTCGAGAAAACGCTCGACCCAGGGGCGATACGCGCGCCCTTCGCGGCTCCAGCCGAAATCGCGGATCCACGCTCGCCCCTGCTCGAGCGCCGCGTCTTCGGAGCCGCCGAGATCGCGCGCGCGATAGCGAAGCCCGCGCACCAGGCCGTGAAACGCGATCGATGGGTTGCTGATCGGCATCGGCAAGCCGAAAAGCTCGTCGCAAACTTCGAAGTCTTGATAAGCGAGGAGCTGCACCAGGTAGAGCAACAACAGGCTCGGCCCGACACCGGGGTCGAGGCTGCGCGCTGCGGTCAGACGCAGCTCGAAGGAGCCGTCGCTCCGGCGCTTCACGACGAAGTCTCCGTCGTTGACGGCGACGTCCGTGATCGCGGTGCCGCCGTCACGCTCCGGTTCGTAGTGATAGACGAGCGCTGCCACGATTTCCGCGAGCAGCTCGGACGTCGCCTTGCGGCCGAGTTGGATGCCGAAGGATTGCTCCCCCGCCTCGACCTCGACCTGGAGCGCGCCGAGCGCGAACGTCAGGGCCCGGTGCTCGGGCAGAGCGGAGAACAGCGCCGCGGGTACGTCACCGGCGAGCCTCGCAAGCCCTCTCGGTTCGACGACGAAGCGAGTCAGGCCGCGCGAAAGGAAGCCGCGCAGGTTTTCGACGTTGCGCCGCGGCACGAGGCACCTGGCCCGGCCACGCTTGCCGACCTCGTCGAGCACGAGCGGCACCTGCAACACGAGCGGGCCGTCGCCTCCCTCACAGACGACGTCCCACGTGAACACACCCATCCGCCCCGCGCCGAGCTCGACGCGATTTTTTGCCTGAAAATCGCTCACCAGACGTTCGAGGGCGTCGGCGTCGATTCGCTCCCGGATCCGCCCGTCGTAGAGCCGCGCGGGGTGCGACGTGACGAGGTTGTCACGCGACCAGCGACTCGACAGGAGCGAGGACGGCGCGGGCAGCTCGCACAACCGCGACGCTCCGGGGGCGATGTCGGATGACCCCCGATCGCGCCAGTCGTTTGCCATCGCCGGCACGTTTGCCGACAATCCTGCGACGGGCAAGACTTCTCGGTCTCCATGCCTTTCCAGCGCGTGTTTCGATCACTACCCACGCTCGCTTGCCTCACGCTTTCGGCCTGCGGCAGCTCTTCGAGCGAAAGCCCGGGTCCCGCGCAGGGCACCGAGAGCGGCGGACAGAGCACGAGCGGCGGCTCCGCGACCGGCGGCCTCGGCGCAACCGAGAGCGGCGGCGCGAGCGCAACCAGCGGTGGAGCTCTCGAAACCGGCGGTTCGCCGCAGGCGGGGAGCAGCTCCGGAGGCACGGCCGCGAATGGAGGTATGCCCGCGAACGGCGGTGATACCCCGGTGGGAGGCAGCGGCGGCGCCGGTGGTACGTCCGGCGGCGCGGCAGCGATCGACGAGAGCGCGGAGCTCTACGACGAGGACAACCTGCCGCGCTTCGACCTCGAGCTCTCGGAAGCTGCGATGGCGGCGCTCGAGGAGGAGCCGGAGGTCTACGTCGAGGGCGCGCTCGGCTACGGCACCGAGACCGTGGCGCGCATCGGCGTGCGCATCAAAGGCGAGGGGAGCCGGCGCACGCTCCGGCAAAAGGCCGCATTCAAGCTCAAATTCGACGAGTTCGTGGATCGTCAGTCGTTCCGCGGGTTGCGCCGGATGACGCTGAACAACCTGGTCGAGGATCCGTCTTTCCTCGCCGAACGCCTTTCGTACCGGGTGTTCCGCGCAGCGGGCTTGCCCGCGCCGCGCTGCAACAATGCCCTGCTCTACGTCAACGGCGAGTACTGGGGCGTGTACGCGAACGTCGAGGCCGAGGACAAGACGTTCTTGCGGCGCTGGTTCAATGACGACAGCGGCAATCTCTACGAAGAAGGACAGACCGATTTCGTGCCTGGCGCCGAGGCGCTGTTCGACCTCGAGACCAACGAAACTCGCAACGACCGCAGCGACCTCGCCGGCTTGATCGCGGCCTTCCAAGACGCGGAGCCCGAGACGTTCCTCGAGGACCTCGGGACGGCGCTCGACACCGAGCACTTCCTGCGCTTCACCGCGGCGGAGCTGCTCGTGAATCAGTGGGACATGTACGCGTACACCATGTTCTACCCCAACAACTTCCGGCTCTACTCCGACCCCGAAAGCGGGCGCTTCGTGTTCTTGCCCTGGGGCATGGACATGTCGATGAAACCGTTCCGCGATTCGGGCCGCAAGCACCTCCACCCCTTCGAAATCGCTCGACAGGGCGACCGCAGGAACACGCAGGTCAGCGCCGGGCTGATGTTCCAGCGCTGCCTCGAGAGCGAGGACTGCAAGGGGCGCTACGCCGAGGCCGTGCTGGAGCTGGTCGAGGTCTACGAGAACGCCGACCTCGAAGCGGCTGCCGAGCGCCACTACGAGCAGATCCGCGCGCACGTCGAGAGCGATCCGCGCTCCGAGTACGAGCCCGAGGAGTTCGAGCAGGGCTACGCCGCGTTGCTGAGCACGATCCGCGAGCGCGCGGCCGCGGTGCGCGCGAACCTGTAGTCTCAGTCGTCCAGCGAACAGCGGTAGTCGCAGCTCGCGTTCTCAGGCATGCGCGCGACGAACGAAATCACGGTGGCGCTGCAGCTCACGAGCGAGCCGACCTCGATCGTCTGGCCCTCGAGCGCGGGATCCGTGCAGTCGACGTCGCCGGTGCTCGCCGTGGCCTCGCATCGATAGCGAGCATTCTTGCCGTCGTTGTCGAGCACGACCTCGGCGCCCGCCACGTCTTGGTAGGTGAGCTCGTCATTTTCGCCCGGGCACCACGCGAAGCACGTGCCCGAGTCGCAACGGCCGCCGCAGGCGATGCGCCGCTGGGTCACGCGCCCCGGATCTCCCGTGCACGGTGGCGGTATGGCTCCGCGCCCGGCCTGCGGCAAGGCAATCCCGGGCACATCAGCGGCGCCCGCCGACGTCATCGCGCCACACGCGCTGTTCTCGCACACGTATTCGATCAGATCTCCGTCCTGGCAGGTGTCTTCGAAGGTGCCGTTGCTGCCCGTGGTCGTCCCCCGCTTTTTGTAGTCGGACCCGTCTGGATCGACGCAGACGCTCGCGACGCCTCCGCTGCCACCGGGTGAGCTGCCGCCGACGCTGCTCTTGCCGCCGAGGATCGCACCGCCCACGCCGATCGCGCCTCCGAACGTGCCACCGGTCGCAAACGCACCCCCGGGAAACGCACCGCCGGCACCGCTCGAGCTCGTGCCGCCGGCCGGCGCTCCGCCGACTGCGATCGCGCCACCCGCGCTCGTACCCCCGACGCCAACCTTCCCTCCCGCGGGTGCTCCGCCGGTGACCGGCGCCCTGCCCCCCGTGCTCGTGGCTCCGCTACCGCCGGCGCCGTCGTCACCGGACGAGCCATTACCTGCACTCGATGAGCCTCCCGTTTCCTCTTCGGAGCCGTCACCACCCGCGGCGTCCTCGAACAAGTCAGAGCTCTTGCCGCTGCAGGCCGTCGCGAACGTGAACACCAAAATCCAGGCAGACTCTCTCCAGAGACGGGTCATCGCTCCCCGTGATAGCAGGCTTCATGCCGAGCACGCGCCGGCAGCCGCGGCTCGCAAATACCGGAATTTGCTACACAATGCGCGCGCTGGCCGGGCTCCCACCAACGAACCTGTGCCAGCTCCTGGCACAATTCGCGATCGGGGATGAGTCAGCTCGGGTCGGATTCACAGAGGAGCGGTTGGGGGCACGGAACGCAATCACCGTTGCCCGAGGCCGTGACGCTCCCACGAAAACCGCCACCGCGAAGGCCGGAAACGAACTGGTCGATCGTGCACTGACAGAGCTTCGGGTTGTTGGCGATTTGGACGCTTCCGCCGGGGCTCACGCTCAGCACGTCGTGACGAAAGATGCCGGCAGAGTCCGAGTCGGCGATCACGAGCGACCCGACGTTCACCGCCTGCGCGCCGATCTCGGCGGCGGCGGGCCACGCCACACCGCGAAAGGCCAACGTCTTGTCGACGCGGGTCAGCGCGGGGAAGGCGCGAGTATCGCAGCGCCAGCCGCCGCAGCCGCTCACGGTCATGTTGCCCGTGACCTCTGCGAGGTTCGGGAGCACGCGCGCGGTCGAGAGCGAAGCGTTCACGGAGCAGGCTTCGCCACCCTCGAGCGTGAAGTCACCGCCGATCCGGCTGACGCGCGGCAGCGCCTCGATCAGGTGGTTGCCGGCGCGGATCGTCAGGTTGCCGTCAATCGCCTCGAGCCCCTGGAGCACCTGGTTGCCGATCAGCTCCCAGCGCGGCCAGTCGAGCAGCACCGAGCCGGTCACGCGTGAAAGCGCGGGCAACCCGACGACCTTGCTCGGCCGGGGACTGCCAGCCGTAGAGACCGTGACGTCGTGCGCCGCGCGCAGCGCCTGGAGCCCGAACTGGTAGCTCCACTGGCCGCTTCCCGTGTCGACGTCGTCCAGGTTCTCGACCAGCAGCGACAGCTCTCCTTCGTCCTTCGTCCCGACCTCTGCCAACCGCGGGAGCTCGATGGCGGTGCTCTGCACGTCGCTCCCGTGTGGCCCGTATCGGAAGACGTTCGAGCGCAGCGTGACGTCGCCACCCACGCGAGTGAGCGCGGGCAGCGCCACACGCTCCGCGTGGTTTCCATGGATCGTGAGGGCTCCGGAGATGCGGGAGAGCGCCGGCATGCGGACCTTCAGACCGAGCTCGTAAAGGGAAGGCTGGCTGGGGTCTGCCCGCTCGCCGCCGTCGATTTCCAGGTTGCCGTCGATGGACGCAACGCAGCCGTAGCGGTCGGCTTGTTCCTGACTGCCGATCTGGAGCGTGCCGCCGGGGGGCGCGTAGTTTTCGACCGTCTGCACCCGCTGCACGACGACCTCGGAGCCAAAACACGCGGGGTCCACGGCTTCGCCCCGCTCGGCCGCCGCGGCACAATCGCTGTCTACGTACACCGTGACGGCCTGGCCGCTCTCGTCCTCAGCGCGGAACCGGCCAGCCTGACACGGGCCGAGGAAAAGGGCATCGGAGACGTCGATGCGGTCGGCCCTCCACGATCCGTCGGCCTCCATCGTCGATGCGGACCCCGCCGGAACCCAGCTCGCCCCGTCCCAAGCGCGGATCCACACTGCGCGATCCACCGCGCGCAACGCCTTGCCCGAGATCGAGATCTGCGTGCGCCCCGACTCCGAGCCGGCGTCATCGTACGCGCTGCAGCCGCTGAGACCGGCCACGAGCTGCAAACAGAGCCACCAACGCTTCTGCACACCTCGCTACATATGCAGGCGCTGTTCCACCCCATCACACCGCGAAAAACTGCCCGAGCGATCCAACTCCTTGAAGTGAGGGGGGCTGCGGCGGTGCTAACTCGCCTCGAAAAACAGCTGCGGCGTCGCGTCGACCGCCAGGGCACGCGCTCGCGCGAACTCGAGGGCGTGCAATGCGGTGCGGAGCTCGTCGTGGCGCCCTGCCCCGATGCGGGCGCATAGCCACGCCGAGAAGTGTGCGAACGACTCGAGCGCGTCGAGATCCTGGTCGTCCAGTGCGGCGATGAAGCGCTGCCATTCCAGCACCGACGGAGCCGCCAGGCTTTCATCGAGCGCTGGCCGAGCAACCGCGGGCGCCGCCCGGAGCGCGTCACTCAGCGCCATGGCCTGCGCGCACAGGGAAATCAGACCCGTGCCGAGCTCGGGGTCCGCCGCGCGCGCGCGCTTTTCGAGCTCCAAAGCCGCTTGCGCGAGGCGCCGCGCGCCGAGGTTCCCGGCCATGCCACGCAGCTTGTGCAGGCGAGCCGCCCAGTGCTCGAGCTTCCCCGGAGCGCCGTCTCCACGCGCCTCCGCGCAAAAGTCGTCGAGCTCCTGCCCCAAGCGCCCGAGCAGCGAGCGGAACAGCTCGTGATCACCCGCCAGGCGTGCCTGGACGTCCGCCGTGTCGATCCCGTCGATCTCGGGCCAGTCGGCTCGGGTGGCGCCGTTGGCGGGCGCGGAGGTCGGAGTCCGGCTGCGAAATCGTTCGACGTGGCTCGCCACGCGCGCGATCAGGTCCTGACGCACGAACGGCTTCTGCACGAAGTCGTCCATCCCCGCGGCGATGGCCTGGGCGCGATCGCTGTCGAGCACACCCGCGCTGAGCGCGAGGATCGGCAAGCGCCGGTGGCCGAGCTCTCCTCGGATGATCCGCGTCGCCTGCTCGCCGTCGAGCTCGGGCATTTGCAGGTCCATCAACACCGCGTCGAGCTCGTCGCCGCGCGCTTGCACGAGCTCCACGGCCTCGCGGCCGTTGGCGACGCCGAACACGCGGGCCCCCGCCCGCTCCAGGGTCTTGGTCAAGAGCACGCGATTGACGGCGCTGTCGTCGGCGACCAGCACCGAGAGCCCAGTTAGCGACTGGTCGGACACGGCGGTGCTAGCTCCCGAGCTCCGCGGACTCGACGCGATTTCGTCCGCTCTTCTTGGCGCGGTACAGCGCCTGGTCCGCCGCCTCGATCAGCTCCTCGATGCCCTGCGGATGCAAGGACGGAAGCGGCGGTCCGCTGCGGCGCTCCGCGGCGTTCGGTTCGCCTCCGAGACAGGCCGCGCCGATGCTCACGGTGACGTGCGGCGCGACCTCGGACCCCGCGTGTGGGATCGACGCCTCGCTGATCGCTCGCCGGATCGAATCGGCCACGAGGCAGGCGCCGCTGAGCGCCGTCTCGGCGAGAACTACCGCGAATTCTTCCCCGCCGAAGCGCGCGGCGAGGTCGGTCGGTCGGCGCGCCGCACCGCGAACGGCGGACGCCACTCGCTTCAGGCAGCCGTCGCCGGCGGGGTGTCCGTAACGGTCGTTGAAGAGCTTGAAGTAGTCGACGTCGATCAGCAGCAACGAGAGCGGGCGTCCACTGCGCTGCGCGCGCCGCCACTCGCGCTTCAGGGTCTCGTCGACGATGCGTCGATTGGCGAGGCCCGTCAGGCCGTCCGTCGAGGCGAGCGCACGCAGCTGGTCGAGCTGATGCTTGAGCTGCAGGTGAAGCCGGACGCGCAGCACGACGCGCGGCGCGCTGATCGGCTTCGGTAGGAAGTCCGCCGCGCCGAGGCCGAGCGCCCGGGTCTCGAATTCGAGATCGTCGTGAGACGTGACGAAGATCACCGGCACGTCTTGAAGCAGCGGCTCGAGCTTCAGGCGTTTGCAGAACTCGAAGCCGTTCTCTCCCGGCATCTCGCTGTCGAGCAGGATAAGATCTGGAGGTTTGTCGCGCGACAGGCGCATGGCGTCGGCGCCGTTGGTCGCGAAACGCACGTGCTTGTAGGCGCCGAGCGCCGCCCGCAGGATCCGGATCGCCCCAGGGTCATCGTCGACGATCAGAATGCTCGGGTCCTCGAGCGCAGAGCTGGGCGCAGGGGCCAGGGTCACGGCTTCGGATCTACGTCCAGCTTCCCTCCCGGATTAGGCGCGTCTTCACACGCTGCGCACTCGATTTCAGCGTGGACAGACAGGCCCTGCCACGGCTGCGCGGCCTGGATTCGCTCCTCACAAATGAGGTGTTCGACCGCCTGCCGCGCGACGAGTCGGCCTTTTTCCTGCGGGATCCGCGCACGAACTCTGGTACTGGCAGATGCCATGAATTCGAGATGCCTCGGGGTCTTGCTGATGGTCGCCGCCTGTCGGACGCCGGCACCGGCCCCCAGCGCCCCCGCGTCGCCGAGCCCGCCGCCCACGCCGAGCGTTCCGCCTGCAAGCGCTCCCTCCGCCGAGGCGGCTCCGACCGCGCCGCGCTTCGGCAATGTCGAGCGCTACGACCCGGGGCTCGACGCCATCGTTCCCGCAGATTGGAAGATCGAGAGCCTCGCGCAGGGCTTCACTTGGTCGGAGGGCCCGGCGTGGATCCGCGCCGGCGGGTTCTTGCTGTTCACCGACGTTCCCGGCAACACGCTCCACAAGTGGTCGGAGCAAGGCGGCCTCGAGGTGTTCCTTCAGCCGTCCGGGCTCGCCAACCCGGATCCGAAGCTGACCCGCGAAGCCGGCCTGAACGGCTTGTTCCCGCTCGCCGACGGCAGCGTGCTCGCGGCAGACTCGGGGAACCGCGAGGTGGTGCGCCTCGACCTCACGACCAAGAAGAAGACGGTGCTCGCCGCCAAGTTCAATGGCAAGCGCTTCAGCAGCCCGAACGACGTGTGCCAGAACGAGCAGGGCGTCACGTTCTTCACCGATCCTCCCTACGGGCTCGAGGGCATGAACGAATCGAAGCTCAAGGAGCTGCCGTTCAACGGCGTCTTCCGGATCACGAAGCCAGGCAAGGTCGAGCTGATCGACGACAAGCTCAGCTATCCGAACGGCATCGGCCTGTCCCCGGATCAGAAGACGCTGTACGTCGCCAACTGCGATCGCGAGCGGCCGATCTGGCTCGCCTACTCGCTCGATGCCTCGGGGAAAGTGCTCGGCCAGCGGATCTTCGCCGACGCGAAGGACCTCGCGACACCGGACGCG
>JALYWZ010000014.1:13744-17176 GCA_030852505.1 Myxococcota bacterium
GCGTCGGGCGCGCCCGACGGGCTCACCGTCGCGAGCGACGGGACCGTATTCGCGACCGGCCCGGGCGGCGTGCTGGTGCTCAGCGCCGACGGCAAGCGGCTCGGTCGCATCTCCACCGGCAAGCCGATCTCGAACTGCAAGTTCGGTGACGACGGCAAGAGCTTGTATCTGACGAGCCACGATACGCTGGCGCGGATCCGCCTCAACGTGCTCGGTCAGGGCTTCGCTCCTCGTTAGCCGCCGTGCAGCTCTGGTTCGTCGCGCTGTCGATCGCCCTGCTCGTGATCTTGATCACGAAGGCGAAGCTACATCCGTTCCTGGCGTTTCTTCTGACGTCCGCGCTGGCAGGCGCGCTGCTCGGTCTTCCGCTCTCGCGCATCCCCGGAGTTCTGGAGAAGGGGCTCGGGAGCACGCTCGGGCCGCTGCTCGGCATCATCTGTCTGGGCGCGATGTTCGGAAAGATCGTGGCCGAGAGCGGCGCCGCCCAGCGGATCGCAGCGGTACTGATCCGCGCGTTCGGTACCTCGCGCATCACCTGGGCGCTGCTGCTGACCGGGTTCGTCGTGGGCTTGCCGCTCTTTTACAACGTGGGCTTCGTGCTGCTCGTCCCGCTGGTGTTCTCGATCGCGCAGCAAGCGGGGCTGCCGGCGATCTACCTCGGGGTGCCGCTGCTCGCGTCCCTGTCGATCACGCACGGCTTCCTGCCGCCGCACCCGGCGCCGACCGCGATGGTGCCGATGTTCGGCGCACGCATGGGCACGACGCTGCTCTACGGGCTGATCGTGGCAACGCCGGCGATGCTGCTCGCTGGGCCGCTGTTCGCGCGGAACTTCCGCAACGCTCCGTCGCGCCCGTTCACGATGTTCGCGCCGCCGCTGCGCCCCGAGGCAGAGCTGCCCGGAGCGTTCAATTGCTTCGCGACCACGCTGTTCCCGGTGCTGATGATCGCGATCTCCGCCGCGGTTCCTCCTGGGGTGGAGCCGGCCACGGCGGGCCGCGAGGCGCTCGGGTTCCTGACGAACCCGCTGGTGGTGATGTTGCTGGCTCTCGGGCTCGCCACCGTCACGCTCGGCACGTCGCGCGGCATGAAGCTGCCGGTCGTGATGGAGCACTACTCGAGCGCGGTCAAGGACGTGGCGGTGATCCTCTTGATCGTGGCCGGAGCCGGCACGCTGAAGCAGGTTCTGGTCGACAGCGGCGTGAGCGAGCAGATCACCGTCCTGTTGCAGGGCATCCCGCTGAACCCGCTGTTGCTCGGCTGGATGATCGCCGCGGTGATCCGGGTCTCGCTCGGCTCGGCGACCGTGGCGGGGCTGACCGCGGCCGGCATCATGGCCCCGGTGGTCGCGGCGACGGGCGTGGACGGCAACCTGATGGTGCTGGCGATCGGCGCCGGGAGCCTGATGCTGTCGCACGTGAACGACTCCGGCTTTTGGATGTGCAAGGAATATTTCAATCTGTCGCTGCGCGAAACCCTGCTTTCGTGGACGCTGATGGAGGGCATCGTCGGCGTGAGCGGGATTGTCTCGGTGTTGATCCTCGACGCCGTGTTGCACTGAACGAGGGAGCGGTAACCTAACGCCATGTACTTGAGCCGACATCAGACTCCGAACGGTCCGCGCTGGGCGCTCGACGGCCAATTTCTGCCTGCGAGCTTCGATCTCGGCGTGCTGCTCGAGCAGCCGAGCGCGGCGCTGCCCGCGTTCCTCGCCGCGCTCCCGCGCTCCGAAGCCGCCGCGGACGCGCTGCTGGCGCCGGTCGAGGCCGATCAGGAGGTGTGGGCGGCGGGCGTCACCTATTTGCGCAGCCGCGAAGCGCGCGAGGCGGAATCGACGCAGAAGGACGTGTACACGCGCGTCTACGAGTCCAAGCGGCCGGAGCTGTTCTTCAAGTCCGTCGGCTGGCGCGTGGTGGGTCACGCAGCGCCGATCCGGATCCGCAAGGACAGCGCCTGGAACGTGCCCGAGCCGGAGCTCGTGCTCGTCATCAACTCGCGCGGCGAGATCGTCGGCTACAGCGTCGGCAACGACGTATCCTCGCGTGACATCGAGGGCGAGAACCCGCTGTACCTACCGCAGGCCAAGGTCTACACGGGCTCGTGCGCGCTCGGCCCGGGCATCGTGCTCACCGCCCCCGCGACGCTGCGCGATCTGCCGGTGCAGATCGGCATCCAGCGCGACGGGCAGCGCGTGTTCGAGGGCGAAACGCGCACCTCGCGCATGAAGCGCACACCCGAGGAGCTCGCGGGCTACCTGACGCTCGAGCTTTCGTTCCCGCGCGGCGTGCTGTTGTTCACGGGCACGGGCATCGTGCCGCCCGCCGAGTTCACGATGCAGCGGGGCGACCTCGTGTCGATCCGCCTCGCCGAGCAGCTCTTGGAAAACACCGTCGCCGCCGATTGACGCTCTGAAGGATAGGAGATCGCCCTTGTCGCTAGAACCCGTGCTCGTCTCCGGCAGCTGGACGTCCGCCATCGAGCCTGCCGCAGAGTTTTCCGCTTACGATCCCAAGACCAAGGCCGCGCTGCCCGCGCGGTATCCGGTCTCGAGCGCCGCGGACGTCGAGCGCGTCTTCGCCGCAGCAGGCGAAGCGGTCGCCGCGCTGCGCTCGGTGTCGCACGACGCGCGCGCCGAGTTCCTGGAGCGCTACGCCTCGAATCTCGAGGGACGCGCCAGAGAGCTGGTCGAGCTCGCGGCGCGCGAGACGGCGCTCCCCGCGGAGCCGCGCCTCGGCTCGGTCGAGCTGCCGCGAACGGTCGGGCAGCTCCGCCTGGCCGCGGCCGCCGTACGCGAGCGCTCTTGGTGCCGGGCCACGATCGACAGCAAGCTGAACCTCCGCTCACTCCACGCGCCGCTCGGCGGTCCCGTGCTGATCTTCGGTCCCAATAACTTCCCCTTCGCGTTCAACTCGATCTCGGGAGGGGACTTCGCGGCCGCGATTGCCGCGGGAAATCCGGTGATCGCCAAGGGCCACCCCGCGCACCCCGGCACGACGAAGCTGCTCGCCGAATGCGGCGTCGAAGCCGCGCGTGCCTCGGGGATGCCGCCAGGGATTTTGCAGCTCGTGTACGGCGTGCCGAACGAGCTCGGCCTGGCGATGGTGGCGGATCGGCGGCTCGGCGCCACGGCCTTCACGGGCAGCCGCGCCGCGGGGCTCCGCCTGAAAGAAGCGGCGGATCGCGCAGGCAAGCCGATTTACCTCGAGCTGTCGGCGAACAACCCGGTGTTCTTTCTACCCGGCGCGCTCGCCGAACGCGGCGCCGCGCTCGTCGGCGAGTTGTTCGATAGCTGTACGCTCGGAGCCGGACAGTTCTGCACGCGCCCCGGTCTCAGCGTGCTCGTCGAGGGCACTGCCGCGGATCAGTTCGTGTCCGAGCTTCAGGCGCGCTTCGCGCAGGCCGCTCCGGGGACGCTGCTCGCCGCCGGCCTGGTG
>JALYWZ010000686.1 GCA_030852505.1 Myxococcota bacterium
CGTCTGGGGTCCGGGGTTCGCCCTGCGGCGTCAGGGCGAGCTCGGCGCGCGCGGGCGCTTCGCGGAGGCGGCGCGCTGGGCGCAGATCGGCGCGCTGCTGCATCCGTTCGACGGCATGCGCGCGCACGCGACGTACCTGCTCGCGCAGGGCGAGACCTACCGCGGGCGCTTCGAACGCGCGCGTGAGCTGTTTCAGAAGGCGTCGGTCACGCCCGCGCTGCGAAACCTGTCGCGCATGGAGATCCTCCGGCTCGACGCCGACTGGCGCGGCGTGATCGAGGAGGTGGAAGCGCTGCCCGCTGCCGAACAACCGGCCATCGCGCCCCACTACCTGCGCGCGCTCGGTGAGCTCGGCGAAGTGCCCGCGCTGCTCGCCTCGTACGCTCGGCTACCGCCCGCCGTGCGCGACCTCGGCACACCGCGCTTGTTCGTCGCGGCCTTCGCGGGCAGGCCGGATCTCGTGCAAAGCCTGCTGTCCGGCCCGCTCTCGGGGTTTCCGCCCGCTCTGCACGAGTACTGGTTGGCAACCGCCGAGCAAGCGTCGGGCAACGCGGAGGCCGCACGCGTTCGGCTCGAGGGGCTGCTCGCGCAGAACGAGCTCACCACCCAGGTCCGGCTGCGGCTCGCGGCCCCCGCGCGCCACGTCTCGACGAGCGCCCTCTCGATCGACGAGCGCCACACGCTGTTGTCCCTCGAGCGGGAGATCCACGCGCTGCCGCAGCGAATGGCCGCACAGCTCCACAAGCCGCGAAAGCCGATCGCGACCCTGGCGCTCGGCTTGTCGTTCCTCGTCGTGTTCCTGGCCGGCAAGCTCCAGCCCGACTCCAACGGCGAGACGCTGGTTCGCTTCGGCGCGCTGGTGCTGCCGCCCGATCTGGTGCCGGGCGGCGTGGCCTGGCGCCTCGTGGCCGCGGGGTTCCTGCACCTGGACGAGGTGCACCTGGCGATGAACCTGCTCGGCCTGTGGGTGCTCGGGCGCCTCGGCGAACGGCTCGGCTCGAGCGCGGCCGTGTTCGTCGGATTCCTGGCCTCGAGCGTCGGCGCCTACACGATCGCGCTCTTCTACATGGACGCGAGCTACGACGCGCCGCGCGTGCTGATCGGCGCCTCTGCGGGCGTGATGGGTCTGGTCGGCGGCCTCGCGGCCTTCAGCGCGGTCGGCTACTTCCTGCGCAAGGATCGACTGCTCGGTCGCGGCCTGCGCGCGATGCTCGCGATCGTCGCGCTGCAGGTGGTGTTCGACTCCTTCCACCCAATGGTGAGCTCGTTCCTGCACCTCGCGGGGTGCGCGTGCGGGGCGGTGTTGTGCCTGCCGTACGCGCTGTCCGTGTTTCGGCGGCCCAAGCGGGCGTGACGGGCCGTGACCGTCATGCCTGGGTCGTCATCGCAAAGACGTTGGACTATCCTGGAGAGCATGAGCGATCCGCTCACAGCCAGCGACTCGACCCCGGGAGAACGATCATGACGAATCCAGCACCGGATCTCCCTCTCGGCCTTGCCGAGTACCTTGCTTTCGAGCGGCGCTCGAGCGACAAGCACGAGTTCGTCGACGGCCAAGTGTATGCAATGGCGGGCGCGCGCTACGCACACAACCGCATCGTTGCAAACATCGTGCGCCAGCTCGGGAACGCCCTCAGCGGTAGCCATTGCGTGACCTTGCCATCGGATATGAAAGTCAGAACGCCCTCATCGCGCGTCTATTACCCGGATGCGAGTGTGGTGTGTGGACCGCCGAGCTTTCACGACGAGCAAGAGGACGTACTTCTGAATCCGAGCGTCATCTTCGAAGCACTCTCTGATTCAACCGAACGCATTGATCGCGGCGAGAAGTTCGGAGCTTACACCGCATTGCCGAGCCTTACCGACTACGTTCTCGTCGCCTCGAACCGCACCCGCGTCGAGCACTTCTCTCGCTCTCGGGACTGGCGCGCGCTCGTCGTGGGCGCTGGTGAACGGCTCCGGCTCGAAACGCTTGGAATCGATCTCGCGATCGATGCGCTCTACGAACTGGTTTTCTGATTTCCTCGGGCGTCGACGCCGAAGGCGGGCGCGACGAGCGGCTTTCACGGCGTGAGGGCCGGTGCATCGTACGGGTCTACTTCATAAACCGCTCGGCCTCGCCGATGCCTAGCGCTCGGGGTTGCCGCTATCTTCGCGTGTCCCGGCCGATGGCCCTCAACGTGCTTCGTCGCTCGGCCAGGTCAAGACCTGGAAACCTTCGCGGTCGGCTGCGTCGGCTAGGCGCCGATCGAGGACTGCGATCGTGAGCGACGACGGCGCGGGCTCCGCAACCAACAGGGCCGCCCCCAGCTGCGCAGCGTCCGCCGCACGGAGCGCATGACGCGCGAGCAGAGCGACCCCCCGCGCACGCACTGCCGCGAGATCCGAAACCTCGTGCGCATCGGCTGCGATTCGTTCGACTCGACGCAGTGCAGCCCTGCGTTGCGCCGGATGAAAGATACCTTCACGCGCACGGCGTTCGATGGCCGACGCAAGCTCGAGCCGCGTGAGGCCCCAAAGGATCATCTCGGGGTCCTCTCGCAGCCAGCCATAGCAGAGCTCGCTTCCCGGCTCCTCCACGACGAGTGGTACCAGCGCGGACGTGTCCCAGAATCTCAAGCGCGATCCCCGCGGTCTTCGTCGAGCGCTCGCGAAAGCTCTGCCCCCTTCACCTCGAGCGGGGGCTCCTCGAGGAGCCATCGCAGATCGCCCTTCCCGCGCCGCAGTATCCCCGCCTTGGCCAAGCGCTCGATCCGCTGTTTGTCAGCGCCCGGTGCCGCACCCTCCAGCCCGACGAGCCGCGCGATCGGCACCCCGCGTTCGAGGATCTCCACCTCACTGCCGCGCCGCACCATGCCGAGATAGCGGGAAAGGTTAGCTTTCAGCTCGGTCACGGAGGCCCGCTTCATATGACCTATATGGTCTGATGAACATGACCAGTCAAGTCATGTCGATCAGGGGCGGGCGGCGGCGCGCCAGGAACCTCCGCCTCGCGGCACTGCTCGACGCCGTGACCGATCAGCGACGGCGGTATGATTGAGCCGCGCCTTTCGGCAGAATCGGTCGCGACGCCGATGCGTGTGGGCGGCGGGGCTTTCCGCCTCGCGCTCGTCCTCGATTTTTCGTCCGACCGGCAATCGCAACCTCCGTGGTGCGATCCAGCATGAATCCTGGCCACCGCGAACTCATCCCGCCTTTGGCTGATGGGTCACGTCCCAGAAGAAATTCGCGACCTCTGCGGGATGGCTCCGTCACACCGCTGAGCCTGGGCGCGTTCGTTCGTCGTCGCTACACGGCTCGGCGAAGCGGATACGCAACCTTCGCTCTCACGGATTCGGCGCGGGCGTCGTCGCAAAGAATGCGTCGTAGTCGGGCGATTCGACTGTGAGACTCTTCGACACCAGCTCACCGGCAAAGTGGCGCGCGAACGCGGGCGGTTCCGGCGGCGTAGTCGTGTTGTCGCGATAGTGGGCGACAACACGAACCTTCGCGCGGCGCCCGGGAAGAAAACACTCGAGGCTGTTGACAGTGGAATACTCGTCCCCTGGAGCGAGCAGCACGTAAAGGAGCTC